>NZ_FMWY01000038.1:0-30694 GCF_900103145.1 Nitrosospira sp. Nsp18
AAATCATCTTCGATGCACTAAAATGAATTCCTTTCCTTATGGCACAACGTTAACTGCAAAACTGTTTCGGTAACCTTTTTCTATGGCGCAACGCGGCTGCACAGGGATGCGACAGCCATTGTTGGCCAGATGGGTTTCGAGCACTTTCTATATGGCGTACAGGTAAATACGTCGCTTACCCGTCCATATCGGTTCATCCTCAGTTGTTATCCGGAAGCATGGCGAAAACATTATGACGAGGAAGGTTACACCAGTATTGATCCTACTGTTTCCCACTGCGCCAGAACGTCAATTCCTGTCATCTGGAGGAACGATATTTTCAAGGGACGCAAGGAGGCAAGGATAAGAAGCGAGGCAAAGGATTGCGGCCTGGCGAGCGGAGCCAGTTTCTCGGTTCACGGCGGGCGGAGCGAAGCTGCAATGCTGAGCCTTGCGACCTCCCGTGACTCTCGTGAAGCTCAGGATGATATTATCGCGACGATGGACAAAGCCCAGCTATTGACCTGTTATCTGCACGAGGCAGTGCAGCGTGTTGTTCTGAGTAAAGGTCCGCTCCCTTTGAAACGGATCAGCCTGACAGAAAGGGAAAAGGAATGCTTATTATGGGCGGCCGAAGGAAAAACCGGCTGGGAAATAGGCAACATCGTCAACATATCGGAACGTACGGTCACTTTTCATCTTCAGAACGCGGCCCAAAAAATGGGGGTGGTCAACCGCCAGCAAGCCATTTCCCGCGCCCTTTCCATGGGGCTTATCGAGCCCTGCACTATTATATAAGTCCCTGTTGGACATGCTCCGCGCTGTCCTCAGGGATGGGAAGTGCTTTTGTAACTTCGCGAATAACAAGCTGTAACCGAACCTTCGAACCTCAGAACTCCTTCCGGTATGCCTCAGGCCTTGCAATATGAGGGAACCCAGCTGCGTTCGATCATATGAGCGGGCAGCTCGTTGAAATCAAAAGAGACGCCATCCTTGATCATCTGCTCGACATCCAGCAATTGACCGATTTCGGGTATATCTTTAAAAAACATCGTATAAAAAGGTTTAACCAGTGCTTTGGAAATTCCCATTCCTATAGGACCGACAAAATTCCTTCGTTGACCCACATGCGCTACTTCATCAATTGTAATCTCGTCCAGCAGTTCTTTTAAACGGCTACAGACTTCAGGTTCTTCAGCCAATATCTCGTCAAACAAGCGGTATAGGTGGCAATAAAAAGTGACGCCCATCAGTTCGGTAATAAAAGCGGGCGAGTCCTTCAAGAATCCCGGAACTTTCGGAAATTGCTCGTAGATTTTTTCCTTGATCGGCCCTAAAGGTACCCACTCCACCTTATCCAGGCCGCACGTGCATAACATTTCGTTAAAAAGGCGTACATGGCAAAATTCTTCGGCTAAATGCATGCGGCTGATTTTTTCTGTTACCGTATATGAGTGCGCCATATCAGGAATGACATCCCACGCGCCTTTTATTCCCACCCATTCGTGTCTCGCGAATTTATAAATGCACGTCAACATCAGCGTCATGCGATCCATCGATCGGGGATCATCCTGCATCTCGACATAATTGCGGTAAAACGCTTCAGGATTGGCAAGCGGCCGACGCAATCTAATAGGATGCTCCTGAAAATGCTTAAGCCTGGCACGTTTTTTCTCCAGATCCTTCGCACTTTCAAAAAGTTGACCGCCATGCTGCTGAGTAAATTCCCAGTAATTTTCAAAATTTTCTTCCCTTTCAAGCTTGGTCGCCGGTGTGAAAATAGACAAATATTTAGCCGTCGTCATACGCTTTACGCTCCAGTTGGTTCCGCACGAGATTCACTCATGCAAATAATTAGAAAATTAAATGATGGATAAGTGTTATAGCGGCGCCATGGCTTCGTACTCTTCGGACCATGTGTCCTACTGCCTTGTAATTCAACGTTGCGAACAGGGATATTAGTGCGGATTTTCAGGACCGCTGCTTTCACAGAAGTTACTCGGCCAGCGCCAGAAACTCGGCTCGTTGAGCAGCGTTTGTTTTAAGATCGCCAAGCATTGCCGAAGTGACGGTCTCTTCGCCGGCGACGGCGATCCCCCGCGATTCCATGCACATGTGGCGGCAGCGAATAATCACACCGACAGCCTTGGGCTGAAGATGCTCAATCAGGGACTGCGCAATTTGCTGGGTCAAACGTTCCTGAACCTGCAAGCGTGCAGCAAAACAATTGACCAGTCGTGTCAGCTTCGATAACCCAACGATGTGGCCGCTGGGAAGATACCCAATGGTTGCGTGACCGAAGAAGGGGGCAAGATGGTGCTCGCAATGCGAGTACACCGGTATTTGCCTGACAACGATCAGCTCGTCATAACTTTCGCCGCCATCGGCAAATGTCTTGAGAATCGCTGCCGGGTCCTGTTTATAGCCGCGCGTCCAATGAGCCCAGGCCCGCGAAATGCGGCCTGGCGTTTCAACCAGGCCCTGGCGTGATGGGTCTTCACCTATCGAACGCAATAGCCGCCGCCAATCGGCTACACCAAATTCCGAGTCATCTGAAGTATTCATAATAGGCACGGCTTTGTTGGAAAGGGAAGCGGTGCGCTATAAGCGCCAATATCGACCGTATTCCTGCTAAACATCGGCACCAACTCCCGTTAAAGAGACGCGCATAAGTGCGGCTCAAAAGAGCACCACGAGTAAATCCTGAATGTAGCGGGCGAGGCATGCGATAGCCCCTAGGAGCTCAGTGAGGGCCGGGGCAAGTGCTCACGAGTAGCCGCGCTCAGCGCAACATGCCTAATTCCATAATAGCACAACATAATTGGAAAACTTTGAAATAAATCTTCGGTGGAGCGCATGGCGATCAAGCCAGCAAATCCAATGATCTATTTGGAAATGATCAACGCATCGTGCGATGATTTGCGTGAGGGCTATTTGTTGCGAGCCGCTCTCGTAAATTTGATAAAATGGACGCATGAAAATTGCGACATGGAACGTAAACTCTCTCAAGGTCCGCCTGCCGCATGTTCTTGACTGGCTGGCATTGTATCAACCAGATGTGCTGTGCCTGCAAGAAACGAAGCTGCAAGACGAGAATTTCCCGATAGAAGCCATTGCGGCAGCTGGTTACCAAACGCTCTACAGTGGCCAGAAAACTTATAATGGCGTCGCTTTACTCAGCAAACAGCCGGGAAGCGAAATTATCACAGCCATACCCGCTTTCGATGATCCTCAAAAGCGCGTTCTCGGGGCGGTTTACGGCGATGTGCGGGTAATCTGCATCTACGTCCCCAACGGGGAGAACGTCGAGTCCGAAAAATACCAATATAAGCTAATGTGGCTGGCCGCCCTCAAGGATTGGATTCAAGACATGTTAAGCCAGCATCCGAAACTGGTGTTGCTGGGCGATTTTAATATCGCACCGGAAGAGCGCGACGTACACGACCCAAAGTTATGGGAAGGGCAGGTTCTGTTCAGCCTGCCGGAGCGTGAGGCATTTCGTGACGTGCTCAGCCTGGGCCTCATGGATAGCTTCCGCCTATTCGAACAACCGGAAAAATCCTACACCTGGTGGGACTACCGCATGATGGCCTTCCGCCGCAACATGGGTTTGCGGATAGACCATATTCTATTAAGTAAAAACCTTGCGGAAGTATGTACCGCGTGTGTTATCGACAGAGCAACACGCAAACTCGAAAGGCCTTCCGATCATGCACCGGTAATGGTGGAACTAGGGGATTTGGTTCAATCAGCCGGTGCCTTCTGCCCCGGCGGCTAGCAACATTTCGGCGGCGTGCTTGCGCGTAGTATCAGTTATTTTTGCACCGCCCAGCATTCGCGCAATTTCCTCGACCCGCTCCTGCTTTCCAAGCACAGCGATGCGGCTCGATACGTTTCCTGGGTTCGCGGAATCGGCTGATTTGGTGACCTGCCATTGGTGGTCTCCCGCCGACGCAACCTGGGCCAGATGGGTTATACACAATACCTGGCGCTCCGCGCCAAGTTTTTTCAGCATCCCCCCCACCATCTCTGCTACTCGGCCACCGATACCGGCGTCCACCTCATCGAATATAAGCGTGGGCGTCACGCCGAGCTTGCTGGTGATGACGTGTATCGCCAGGCCGATCCGCGATAATTCTCCGCCTGACGCGACTTTTGCCAATGGCCGCAATGGAAGGCCCTGATGGGCGGAAACCTGGAATTCGATTTGCTCCATACCGTTCGCATTGCCTTGTTCGAGCGGGGCCAGCGTTATCGAAAACTCTCCGCCTGCCATCGCAAGGGTTTGCATGGCAACGGTAACCTGCCGGGCAAGCGTGGCCGCTGCGCCTGCCCGCCCGGCACTCAATTTTTTTGCAAGCTCGAGATATTCATCTCTGGCTGTCGCCTCTTGCCTCGCCAGCGACTCGCCATCTTCCTTGTGGCCCAGTTCTTCCAACCGCTCGGTGACCGTCCTCAACAGTTCCTGCAACTGATCGGGAACAATTCGGTATTTTCTGGCCGTAGCGTGAACCGCCGCCAAGCGGGCTTCTATTTCCTGCAGACGTTGGGGATCCAGATCAAGACGCTGCTGATAACGCCCAAGTTCATACACACCTTCCTGTAACTGGATTTGCGCCGGCTCGAGCAAATCAAGCACTACTTTGAGGCTGCTATCACACTCAAGTACCTGACCCAGGCGCAGAATGACCGCGTTTAGCTGCGAAAGCGCAGCGGATTGGCCCTCCGACAGGGTTTCGAGTCCCATCTGCGTCGCCTCCAGCAAAGCGACCGCATGGGATAACCGGCTGTGCTCGGCTTGCAACGCTTGCCACTCATCAGGCGAAAAATTCAGTGCGGAGATTTCGCTTGCTTGCCACTCCAGTTGCTCGCGCTCCTGATCGAAAGCGGCCGCGTTTTGCTCCCGGGACAGGCGCAGCCGATGAAGCCCCTGCCAATGCCGGTAAGCTTCTGCGACAGACTGCGCCAATTGCCGATTGCCTGAATAAGCATCGAGCAGCTCGCGTTGCGCTTCCTTGCGCAATAATGACTGATGTGCATGCTGCCCCTGAATATCCACAAGGTGCTCACCAACCGTGTGTAATTGCTGCAAGGTGGCAGCGCGACCATTGATAAAACTGCGGGAACGCCCCCCGGCATCCACCAACCGGCGCAGCAGACATACGTCGCGGTCATCATCCTGATTTTCGAATTCGTTTTCGCGCAACCATTCCGCGAGCTTTGGCAGTCCGCCAATATCGAACTCCGCACTGATTTCCGCGCGGTCGCAGCCATTGCGAACCACACTCGTTTCGCTACGCTCGCCCAGTACAAGCGAGAGCGCATCAATCAGAATGGATTTTCCGGCGCCGGTTTCGCCGGTAAGCACAGTGAACCCGGGAACAAACTCCAGTTCCATACAGTCAACAATGACAAAATTCCGTATGCTCAGAAATTTTAGCATGCTGAAAGGCTCATATCTGGTTTCTGGGTATGCCGCTCCAGCCAAGCTTCTCGCGGAGCATACGGTAGTAACTGTGATCTGAAGCATGCAGCAATGTTACGGTATGAGGAGAGCGCCGCACGACAACCTTGTCACGTTGCCTTAAATCGTAATGGGAATGGCTATCGGAATGCACACGCGCGACTGCGGTACGATGCATCAGGATTTCCACGACGGCGTCCGGCCCGACAACGATGGGACGGTTGCTCAGCGTATGGGGACTGACCGGAACGAGCGCAATCAAATCAAGACTGGGGTGAAGGATAGGGCCGCCCGATGACAATGCATAAGCGGTAGAACCAGTCGGGGTCGCGACAATCAAGCCATCCGAACGCAGGGAGTATACGTATTCACCATTGATATGCACCTCGAACTCGATCATGTTACCGCCAACGCCTCGATTTACCGCCACATCATTTAATGCCAGAGCACTATATGCCGGGACGTTATCGCTGACCACCTCAACGTACAGCAACATGCGACGCTCTTTGAAATATTGGCCATCCAGCATCGAGCCCAGCGTTTCGAGCATGGAGTCGATCGAAAGGTCAGTAAGAAAGCCGAGCCGGCCCTGGTTGATGCCGAGCAACGGAACATTGAAAGGTGCTAACTTTCGTGCGATATTGAGCATCGTGCCGTCGCCACCCAGGACTATCGCCAAATCTGCACGCACACCGATCTCCTCCATGGTCATGGCAGGGTATCTTGCCTCTGCCACGACAGCAGCCGTAGCTTGATCCAGGAGAACTTCCAGATTGCGCTTCTCCATATACCTCCCCAGGCTCAACAGCGGAGCCACGATATCGGGATTTCTATGCTTGCCGATCAAAGCTATTGTTTTAAACGAAGAACTCATCGCTACATTAAACTGAAGAATAGGTGAAACCGCTGATAAAGCCGACCTTTGATATAAAACATTACTTGAGATTAAACCATATCGGCACCGAGGTGACAAAGTATTCCAGCCCCGTTATTGATATATTCAGTGCAACGATCACGGAGAATATTGACTGAAAGACCGCTTTGCGGGGAGAGGTTGTGCCGATCGCCGCAAAGCGTACTTGAACGAAATTTTTTTGCAATTGAAGATAAAGCGATATCTATCAGTTAGAGAATTGAGAACTGAAAGTAATGTTGGACATGTTGGCGTCTTCAGGATTACCCATGCCCTTCCTGTGTTGCTCGGAGCAGTAAGACTCAATTCAGCCGGTAGAATGAATCCTGGTGTAAAATAACAGAATGCTAAATCAGCGCGCGAAAATCCTGCTAAAGACTCTTGTCGAACGGTATATCACCGAAGGTCAGCCGGTAGGTTCTCGCTCGCTTTCCAAGTTCTCCGGCCTTGATCTGAGCCCCGCCACTATTCGAAATGTGATGGCGGACCTTGAGGAAATGGGTTTTGTCGCCAGTCCCCATACCTCCGCCGGTCGCATACCTACTCACCAGGGCTATCGTTTTTTTGTGGATACGCTGCTGGTGGTAAAGCCTCTGGATGTCATTGAGATCCATCAGCTTCAAGATCAGCTCCATCCGGACAATCCTTCACGATTGATTAACGCGGCTTCCCAACTGCTGGCGGAATTGACACGCTTTGCCGGGGTGGTGGTGGCGCCCAAGCGTAGTACGGCTATATTTCGCTATATCGAATTCATGACCTTGTCGGAAAAGCGCATTCTGCTCATTATCGTGACGCCGGAAGGGGATGTGCAGAACCGGGTGCTTTTTACCGACCGAACATACAGCCAGGCCGAATTGACGGAAGCAGCCAATTTCATTAATCAGAATTATGCGGGTTGCGCCATCGATGAAATCCGCACTCGCCTCCAGAGCGAACTGAAGCAATTGCGTCATGATACGACCCATCTCATGACCGCCGCTATCGAAGCGGGAGGGGCGGCAATCAAGGAAAACAGTGAAAACGTGGTCGTGGCGGGCGAGCACAAGCTGCTTGATGTGCATGACTTGTCGAGTAATACAACCAGCCTGAAGAAGCTGTTTGATCTCTTCGAGCGGAAAACCGCGTTGTTGCAATTGCTGGAATTCAGCCGTAAGGCGGAAGGTGTGCAGATCTTTATCGGCGGGGAGTCCGGTGGCGTGACTTTGGATGAGTTCAGCATGGTTACCGCACCTTATGAGGTGGACGGAAAAATCGTAGGCACGGTCGCTGTGATCGGGCCCACGCGGATGGCTTATGAACGAGTCATTCCGATTGTGGATGTGACTGCCAGGCTGCTTTCCAGCGCGCTATCGCAACATTAGCCACTTCACCCACTTCACCCATTTGTGAAGCCGCGCCAAAGCATACCTGAACGCATGTGAGTCATTCAGCCGCTCCTGCGATACGCTGCCGCCAACAGGCGCCATAGTAGAACCAGTAGAGCCGAAGAAGATATCAACAATGCAGTTTTGTTCCTGATGAGAATTGGAATATCTTGATAGCGCCCGAACCTGCCTACCACCACGGCACGCCGAGCCAGACAGGCGTTTTACTAGTCAATCTCGGTACGCCTGAGGCGCCCACCGCAGAGGCCTTGCGGCCGTATCTCAAGCAGTTTCTGAGCAGTCCGCGCGTCGTGGAATTTCCGCGGTGGGCATGGTGGCCGATCCTGAACGGCGTCATACTGAACACGCGTCCCAAAAAATCGGCTGAAAAATACGCGTTGATCTGGATGCCGGAGGGTTCCCCGCTGAAAGTTCATACCGCTCGGCAGACCGGCCTGCTGCGCGATGTGCTGACCAAACTTTCCGAACCGGCGCCGATAGTGGAATATGCGATGAGTATAGGCAGTCCTTCCATCGCCGAGGTGCTATGGGGGATGAGGCAGAATGGTTGCGAGCGCATTCTGGTGCTGCCGCTCTATCCCCAGTATGCCGCAAGCAGCACAGCCTCGGCGTTCGATGAAGTATTCGCGCAACTGGGGAAGATGCGCAACACCCCTGCACTGCGGACTGTGAAACATTATCATGATCATCCCGGCTATATTGCCGCTCTGGCACAGAATATACGCGATTATTGGGCTAAAAACGGGCGCCCCGACAAGCTGGTAATGAGCTTTCACGGAGTACCGCGCTCAACGCTGGATAAAGGTGACCCCTATCATTGCGAGTGCCAGAAAACCGGGCGATTACTGGCCGAGGCGCTGGAATTGCATGCAAACGCGTACCAGGTGTGTTTTCAATCCCGTTTTGGCAAGGCTGAATGGCTAAGACCCTACACTGCGGCTACGCTGGAGCATCTCGGTAAGCAAAATACCGGGCGCGTGGATGTCGTCTGTCCCGGTTTTGTTTCCGATTGCCTCGAGACACTTGAAGAAATCGCGATAGAGGGGAAAGCCATTTTCACCCAGGCTGGAGGCCATGAGTATCACTACATTCCCTGCCTGAACGAACGCGATGACTGGATAGACGCATTAGCTGACATCGCTCTCGCTAATCTACAGGGTTGGCTGGGGCTGGAGAACGCAAAAGAAGAAAACGCGAAAGAGAAGCGGACCCAGTCGCGGCAGCGCGCACTCGAACTGGGGGCGAGTGATTAAAGAAGCTCTCATGCGGCACAATCCGCTTCGCTTGTCGGTTTGCATCTGCCTAAGCTTGAATTAAGCTTAAACCCGGCTGTCAGTAGCAGCTTATTTTGCAGCTCACTTGCCTGCTAGGCGCTATAACCCAAAAGCCCGAAAGCCCTTTTTGATGCCCCTGACTTCACCTTTGGTGACCTCGCTACAACTGCCGGCTTCCGGTTAAAGCTCGCTACTCCAATCGCTTGACTGGCGCTTCTGATGCCCTGCGATTTCCAAGCCAATTACGCACGAATTGAACAATACCTGGAAGAACAGAAATAATAATGATGCCGAATATGAAAAAGGTCAGGTTGTTTTTCACTATGGGCACGTTGCCGAAGTAAAATCCGCCGAATACGAAAAAACCGATCCAGAAGACGCTGCCGAATGCGCTATAGGCCATGAAGCGAGGGTAGATCATGCGGCCGATACCGGCCACGAAGGGCGCAAAAGTGCGAATGATGGGTAGAAAACGCGCGAAAATGATGGTTTTGCCACCATGCTTCTCATAGAATTGATTCGTTTTTTCCAGATGAGCGCGATTCAATAAGCGCGAGTCTGCTCGGGAAAATATCCTGGGGCCGAAATAACGCCCTATCCAGTAATTGGTATTATCGCCACAAAATGCCGCGAGGATGAGAAGCGCAGCCAGCCATTGAACGTCCATTGCACCGGTTGCTGCAATCGCACCCGCCACGAACAGCAGTGAATCACCCGGCAGAAAGGGCGTCACCACCAATCCTGTCTCACAGAAAATGATCAGGAACAGAATAAGATAAATCCAGTTGCCGTAATTCTGAACCAGCCAGATGAGATGCTTGTCCAGATGCAGGATGATATCGATGAAGGCGGCGAGAATTTCCAAGAGAAGCCTTAAGTAGGACTGGGACGAGGCTAAGTTAGGGGCAACTGGATGAGGTTGGTTTAACTTGTGATTGAATTAGGGCAGCGCTTGTACCTCTTCCTTCTTTTCAGGTCTCACAATATCCTTGCGCGACACTCCAAGCAACACGAGGATGGGGCTTGCCACCAATACCGAGGAATAAATGCCGAACAGAATGCCGATAGTAAGCGCGAGTGCAAAATTATGCAGTGGTTCGCCGCCAAACAGGAACATTGAGATCACGACCATCTGGGTACTGCCATGAGTAATAATGGTGCGCGACATAGTGCGGGTGATCGCGTTGTCTATGACTGTATTTACCGTAGCCTTGCGCATTTTACGGAAATTTTCCCGTATGCGATCGAATATCACCACCGATTCATTGACGGAATAGCCAAGAATGGCCAGGATAGCGGCCAATACCGTGAGGGAGAATTCCCATTGGAAGAATGCGAAAAATCCGAGAATGATCACCACGTCGTGCAGGTTCGCAATAATACCGGCAACCCCGAACTTCCATTCAAAACGCACCGCAAGATAAGCGACGATGCCGAGCGAAACCAGTAACAACGCCAGCGCACCGTTTTCCACCAGTTCCTTACCCACTTGCGGGCCCACAAACTCCACGCGCCGCAACTCCGCTGCTTCGTCATCCTGGCGCAACGCTGCTATCACCGTTTCGGACAGCTTGGCACTGGACATCTCCGGCTTGGCCGGCAGGCGTATCAATACGTCCCGCGATGTACCAAAGTTCTGCACGCTTGCGTCGGGCATTCCCATTTTGACGAGCGTGTCCCGTATCCTGGCCGTGTCCGCAGGATGGGAATAGGCCACCTCCATTACGGTGCCGCCGGTAAAGTCCACGCCCAGATTCAACCCCTTAGTGACGAGAAAAAATACCGCTACGACAAAAGTCAGCAACGAAATGGTGGTGGTATATTTCCCCCAGCTCATGAAGGGAATGTCGCGCTTGATTCTGAAAAATTCCATGCTGACCCTTATCTCCCTGAAGGAATGTATGTTCCCGCTCTGCTCATACGTGTATTAGCGCTTATCAGTAGCCGGCTTCCAGATCTGCCCGATAGAGACCCGCTCCAGCTTGCGGCGGCTGCCATATACCAGATTGACTATTCCTCGCGATACCATCACCGCGCTGAACATTGAAGTGGCGATGCCTAGACACAGCACCACGGCAAAACCCTTGACCGGGCCCGAGCCAAACGCGAACAGCGCAATTCCCGCAATCAAGGTCGTAACATTGGAATCGAGAATAGTGCCCCAGGCCCGCTCGTATCCTGCGTTGATCGCCGCTTGCGGTGACAAACCTTCCCTCAGTTCGTCGCGGACACGTTCATTGATCAGTACGTTCGCATCGATTGCCATGCCAAGGGTGAGCGCGATCGCCGCCATGCCCGGCAGCGTCAGCGTGGCCTGCAGGATCGAAAGGAGGCCTACCAGCAGAAGCAGGTTTACGCCCAGCGCGGTCACCGAAATAAAACCAAACACAAGGTAATAAATAGTCATGAAGACGGCAATCGCAAGAAAGCCGTATAGCGTTGAATTAAACCCACGTGAAATATTGTCGGCGCCAAGGCTGGGGCCTACCGTTCGTTCCTCGATGATATCCATCGGCGCGGCCAAAGCACCGGCACGCAGCAGCAACGCCACATCCCTGGCCTCTTCAGTCGTCATCCGCCCGCTGATCTGCACTCGTCCACCGCCGATTTCTTCGCGGATCACGGGTGCGGTAATAACTTCAGCCTGATTCTTCTCGATCAGCAAAATAGCCATGCGCTTTCCGACATTATCGTGGGTCAACTGCCTGAATATACGCGCCCCATTGCCGTCGAGATCGATATGCACTGCAGGTTGACTGTTGTTGTCGAACCCGGGTTGGGCATCAGTGATGCGATCACCCGTCAGCACGACCTGCTTTTTCACCAGTACCGGGCCGCCGCCGCGCTCAGTGTAAAGCTCCGAACCGAAGGGAACCTGCCCGCGCAGTGCCGCTTCCAGGTCGCGGCCCTCATCCACCATGCGGACCTCCAGTGTGGCGGTACGTCCCAGAATATCCTTGGCCTTGGCGGTATCCTGCACGCCTGGCAGTTGCACAACCACGCGGTCCACGCCAGCCTGTTGAATGATGGGTTCGGCTACCCCCAGCTCATTGACGCGATTGCGCAGCGTCGTGATGTTTTGTTGTACGGCGGAGCTCTGGATGCGCACCTGCGCTTCTTGCTTTATATTTGCTATCAAATAAAACTCGGCACCTACATTCTCTTCGCGCAAATCCAGATCTGCGTAGGTGTTGCTGATTTCCGCTTTTCCTTGAGCGCGCGATTCGGTATTACGGAACTTGACAGTGATTTGAGAACCCTGCTTGTCAAGGCCGGCGTAGGAAATCTTTTTCTCCCGCAGGCTGCCGCGTATATCCGCGCTATAACGGTCAAGCGCCTTGGAAAGTGCGCCTCTCATGTCCACCTGCAGCAGGAAATGGACGCCGCCGCGCAAATCAAGCCCCAGATACATAGGCAATGCCCCGATGCTGGTCAACCATTGTGGGGAATTGGAGAGCAGATTCAGCGCGACCATGTAACCGTTACCTAGCAAAGACTGGAGCGTATCCCTGGCCTTGATCTGCGTGTCGGTATCTGCAAATCGCACTTTGACGCCGCCTGCTTCAAGAAACATTCCATCCACGGGAAGGTTCGCTTTCTTCAGCGCATCTTCAACCCGTTGCAGTAGCGCGGTATCCGCCTTGGGCGCGGTACGTAGCGGCGAAATTTGTACCGCCGGCGATTCGCCGTAAAAATTCGGCAGGGTATAGACCAGCCCCAGCAGTATCGAAACCGCGATAATCAGGTATTTCCAGGAAGGGTAGCGGTTCATTTTTTTGAGTGAAAGGCGGGAAACAGGAAATAAGGGAACTAAGAATTGGTACTGAAAACCTATGCCAAAGCCTTCGCGCCTGGGCCTTTACAAGGATGGCTATTCTTTCTCGATACTATTCAAGGTTCCCTTGGGCAGTAGAGTCTGAACGGCTGTTTTTTGTATGGTTACTTGCACATTTTCGGCAATTTGCAGTATGACGTAGTTTCCGACAACCTTGACCACGCGTCCCAATACACCGGATGCGGTTGCCAGCTCATCACCTTTTTGCAGTGCCTCTATCATCAATTTCTGTTCTTTGGCACGCTTCGCCTGAGGACGAATCAGCAGCAGGTAAAAGACAACGAATATACCGATCAGCGGCAGCAAGCTCATAAAATCCACTCCCGCTGCTTGCGCAGGCGCAGCGGCCTGGGCATAGGCTTCACTAATCAACATGGCTTCTCCGATAATGGGATAAAAAAGGATGCGATTTTAGCACGATGCGACGCGGGCTTGAAATTCTTGAGCATATTCCTCGAACTGCCCGGTTTCGATAGCGGCGCGGATTTCGCTCATCAATTGCTGGTAATAATACAGGTTGTGCAGCGTGTTGAGCCGCGCACCCAGAATTTCACCGGTCCGCTGCAAGTGATGCAGATAAGCAAGAGTGAAATTTCGGCATGTATAGCAGTTGCATTGTTCATCCGGCGGCGCTGTATCCAGGCGGTACCGGCTATTGCGCAGCTTGACCACCCCGTTGCGCGTGAACAGCCACCCATTCCGGGCATTACGTGTTGGAAGCACGCAGTCAAACATGTCTATGCCCTGGGACACGGCGTTGACAATATCCGCCGGGGTACCCACACCCATGAGATAACGCGGCTTTTCGTCGGGCAACTGCGGCGTGATGTGCTTGAGGATGCGCTGCATGTCGTCCTTGGGCTCGCCTACCGATAGTCCACCGACTGCATAACCGTCGAAGCCGATATCCACCAGCCTGGATAACGAATCATCGCGGAGATTCTCATGCATTCCGCCCTGGATAATGCCAAACAATGCATTGGGATTCCGCTCATCATCATGCCCGCGTCTGGACCGCTCCGCCCAGCGCACGCTCAATTCCATGGAATCACGCGCAGCCGATTCGTCCGCGGGGTAAGGCGTGCATTCGTCGAATATCATCACGATGTCGGAATTGAGTATGCGTTGTATACGCATCGATTCCTCCGGCGTGAGAAAACAAACGTCGCCATTTACCGGCGATCTGAACTTGACGCCCTCTTCGCTAATCTTTCTCAGGGCTCCCAGGCTGAACACCTGGAAACCGCCAGAGTCCGTCAATATTGGCCCGTCCCAGCCCATGAAATGGTGCAGTCCGCCATGCGCGCCGATCACTTCGAGGCCAGGACGCAGCCATAAGTGGAATGTGTTGCCGAGCACTATATGGGCGTCAATTTCCCGTAAATCCGCAGGTGACATCGTTTTGACCGCGCCGTAAGTGCCTACCGGCATGAAAGCGGGCGTCTCGACCGTGCCATGTGCCAGCGATAACGTAGCCCGACGGGCGCGGCCGTCGGTACGATGCAGTTGAAATTTCATGCTACCGGTCGCTTGCTGGATGGGAGTAGTTTCAAAGTGCCCTGGAGACGGTTGAGACAGTTTAAAGTGTCTTGGAATGATGTATTCAGAACGCTTGGGAGGCAGAGGCTTTCGGAACTGCATTTCAAATTATAGGGCAGGCAGACAATCAGCGGTTAATTAGCGGGCTAAGCAGGGAACGGCGTTCTATGATTGCCTTTCGATCAACATGGCGTCACCATAACTGAAAAACCGATATCGCTCATTCACAGCATGCTGGTAAGCACGACGAATGTTCTCCCTTCCGCCGAATGCGGACACGAGCATCAGCAAGGTTGAGCGAGGCAAATGAAAATTGGTCAGCAGGCGCTCCACCACGCGGAAACGATACCCTGGCGTGATAAAGATATCGGTCTCGCCATGACCCGATTGCAATTCGTCCATGCTTTCCAATGCCTCCGCCTTTGCCTCTGCCGTGCGTGCTGCCGCTCCTTCCAAAGCTCGCAGCGATGTGGTGCCGACGGCAAGCACCCTGCCCCCGCCGGCTTTTGCACGCCGGATCACGTCAATCGTTTCCTGCGGCACATGAAAAATTTCTCCATGCATTTTGTGATCGGCAATGTTGTCCACCCTGACCGGCTGGAACGTGCCCGACCCCACATGCAGCGTCACATAAGCAATCTGCACCCCCATTTCTCGTAATGCAGCAAGCATGCGTTCATCAAAGTGCAGGCCCGCAGTCGGCGCGGCGACAGCGCCTGCCTGCTTCGCGTAAATGGTCTGGTAGCGCGCCTCGTCCATTTTTCCCGGCAGCCGGGAAATATAAGGCGGCAGCGGCAGGTTACCGTAACGCTCCAATAACTCGATAACCGTGTTTTCGTGATCGAAACGCAACGTATAAAAATCATGCTCGCGGGCCAACACCGTCACGTTAATGGCGCCAGCAAGGAAAAGCTTCGAGCCCGGCTTCGGCATATGACTCGCGCGCATGATCGCCAACACGCAATGGGCATCCAGCACCCGTTCCACCATCACTTCCACCCTGCCGCCCGTGTCCCTCACGCCGTGCAGACGCGCCTTGATCACGCGCGTGTCATTAAACACCATGACATCGCCAGGGCGCACATAGCGGGGCAAATCGGCAAACATTGCATCACCCAGGGCACCACCAGAACCTTTCAGATGCAGCATGCGGCTGCTGGCGCGCTGCTCAACCGGGAACTGCGCGATGAGCTCGGGAGGCAAATCGAAATCGAAATCCTGAATTTTCATCGCGCGTATTATACCGATACACCCGGCATCGCTTATGAGTTGCCGCGATTTGGATTTTCAGTAATAATGCCCCGGCAGGCTGTGCCGGGATGGCGGAATTGGTAGACGCACGGGACTCAAAATCCCGCGACCGCGAGGTCATGGGGGTTCGATTCCCCCTCCCGGCACCACTCAAGCATTTCAATTCGCTCCCACACGTCTCAAAAACCCTGTATTTAAAGGTTTTTACACCGCTTCATTGTTTTTTGAATTTTGATCCGCTGCAAATTCCTGACGGCGGCAAAGCGAAAATCAAAACCGCTTGCTTGACTTGATCCGCTTGGGTTTCCAGGACCATTCCGAGAGTTAGTTTTCGGCGTTGGTTAAACCGTAACAGGACCTGGAAGGCCTGTCCGGCGTAGAAATTCGGCTGGCGGCAGGTCGCTGAGAGTCGAGTGAGGCCGACTCTCGTTGTAATCCCTTCGCCAGTCCTCGATGATCACTTTGGCCTCTTCCAACGTTTCAAACCAGTGCAAGTTAAGACACTCGTCCCGGAATGATCCGTTAAACGTCTCGATGTGGCAATTGTCCGTGGGTTTTCCAGGACGACTGAAGTCGATCCGCGCTTGGTGATGGTACGCCCAAAGATCGAGCAACCGCCCCGAGAATTCGGCTCCGTTATCGACAAAAAGATATTGGGGAGGACCCCGGCGCGCTGCCAACTGGTTTAAGGCGGCAACCACATGTTCGCTTCGCAAGCGCTGACCCACTTCGATCGCCAGCGCTTCCTTGCTGAAGACGTCCACAATCGTCAGCGTACGGAACTTCATGGCCATTGGCCAATTGGTCCGCAACAAAGTCCATGCTCCATGCCTCATTGGGTTTGCTCGGCTTTATCTTTGCCTGGCGTGTCACGACCATCTTGCGGCGCCTGGGCAGTTTTGAGCGAAGCTGCAGTTGCTCTTCGCTATAGAGCCGATACGCCTGGTTTTTACCCAGCTGCCAGCCTTCACGCTTGAGAAGCACGTGGATTCGCCGGTAACCCATAACGCACTCGTGTCTGGGCAATCTCACGCATACGCCCCCGTAATGCCTGCTTCTGGTCAGACTGCATCCCCGCGTACTGCTTTTTCCAGCGGTAGAACGTCTGTTCCGAAATCCCCACGTGCCGGATCAGATCCGCCACCGGCATTCCCAGCTCCGCTTGCTTCAATACCGCTACGATCTGTTCTACTGAAAACCGCTTCTTCTTCATGGCAAACAGCCCTCCTTTCAAGGTCAAGTTTGCCGAAAAACTCGCTTTCTGTCTGGTCCTGAATTCCTAAATCAGATCAATTTAAACCATCCATTCTAAGCCCAGTTGACCCACCTGCTGCGGGATGTAGAATGAAACGCAGATCAGCTTTTATTAAGAGAGTTGTGAGCACAGGTGGCAGTTGTTTCTTTTGGGTCTATTCGTTCCTTCCGGCTGGGGTGAAGAGGTTCCCAGATTTTCTTCAGAAAACCGATGCAATCATCAAGGAAGCCGCTTATCTTTTCCTCTTCATCATTATTAAAATTAATGTTGATCCTATAGAAAAGTGACTTGTGTATTCGATTAAGAGAATCGAAAAAGACTTTCTTCACACTCATTACAATTAAAAACATACTGCAGATCGCTAAAACTACGAGAAGGGCATTAGCTACAGTTGGCGGTCGCGAGCTCCATCCCTTGTAAGCCCAAAGGGAGGCTGACACCAAAATCAACAAAATCGCTATGTAGTCTCTCAAGTTCAGGGAAAATATCGGGTCATATTTATGCTTTGACGCGTCTTTTTTTTCGTAATTTTTTTTGGTTACATGATCCGTTCGCAATCTTTTAAAATTTTTCCAATGTCCGATGACGAAAAGCATGACAGCCAAAAACAGAACTGACATAGTAAGAAAAATTAAATGAGCGCCATTCAGAACGTAAGGGTACTGATCGGGCACTGTCTTCCCATTTAGAGAAAGTGCGGCTAAACAGACAATAGGAGCAGATATTAGTGTTAACGACGTCAAAAATAAAAAACATATAAGAGACTTATCTGCTGAATCAGAAAACGAACCGCCTAATCTATCTCGAAGCTCTTCATTTCCAATGTAAAGCTTTCGGTGTCTACCGAATACCTTGTAATATATTCCCTCTTCAACCAGCGATCTCAAATGTATCGGGTACTCCCCTTCAAATTTGTAGTAAGTTAGCGAATCGCGGGCCTGGCGCAGACAGTTAAGCTGTCTTATAAAAAGATTTGCCTGTGCTTTATATGCTGCAATATATTTGATTGTTACCATGTTTGCTATCCCAATAAACATCGAGATAGAAACTATAGAAAGCCATTGAAAATCAGCTTCTTTAATACCAATTTGCGTCATCACAGAGACAACACTAAGCATTCCCCCGATCAAGCCGGGAAATATGATCATGGAAGCGCTAATAGCAAAAAATTTTCTTTTCCTTGTTTTATCCAAGGCGTCCGAAACCAACTCAGACTCCCAGCGCAGGTTCTCCTCGTGGGAAGTGAGATGCTTTTGACTAATCGTAAAGTCAGTTTTTCTGCGGTCAACGTCGACCGGCTTGGACACAGTTCGCCTTTCTGTCCATTTCCAACTCTGGAATCTTATTTTTGTTAAATCTGTACTGCTCATTAATCACCCCCATTACACAGTGAATTACTTTGAATTTGGAGGAATGCCGTTCCTTCAACGCCAGCCGCGTTAAAACACTAGCAACGCATTTTTTAAAATGGTTTCCTGTTCCGATTCCGCTCATTGGTAATAACGAATTTATTCTCCCAATTGATGCAGACGAGAAGCATAGCCTGATCCGCACGCGCGCGAGGCGCAACTGGTTGGCAGAGCAGAGCTTCCTATGCTGTGCTTATGCGCATACGCGAGAATAACTTCTTTTGTTAGGCAATGACCGACCGCTACATAGACACGTAATGCACTCTAACTCGGAAACGGGTAAGAATTTGCTACTCCACTAATTGATATTGATGCTTTTGTCTTTTCTTAGATATGGAAGGCTTGCAAGCAAATTTTACAATGCTTTCACCAATCGTTTCTGGTACAGCTTCTGAGAATTGAAATGCAGCTCAACAATCTCTGCAAAAAATTTGATAAAAATTTAGGAAAGGTAAAAGGGGGAGGTGCCTAAACGAATGGGGGGGTGGGCTGATGCGAAACTGGGCTATACCCCCTACCCCTACCCCTACCCCATCCGCTTCGATCACTGTTATTTACCTGTTCTCAGGAAGGGTAGCAGACCGCTGCTGATGGTATTTATGATGGTATTTTTCAAAATACCAATTAATTACATGCAAGATAACAGAGCATTAACTCATCTATTCGATTGACCCTCCCGCACCATCAGATAGTCCAAACAATTCCAAACAACTATTATATTCATTTAAAACAGATAGTTATGAAGTAGCGTCCAGAATTTCCTTCTGGCTCCTATTGACGTATGGGTATAAGTACGGGTAAATAAATTACCCGGAGAAGTTTTTACCCGTTATGGCTTCAGGACTCCTATCTGCAATTGAAGTCCACAACGCACGCCAAGCGACAAGTCACGCAAGCTGCGTGATGGAAATGCCCTGAACTTGCTGGTGCACCCCAACGGGTCCAAATACTTCCAGCTTCGCTACACACTTCACGGCAAGGAAAAAATGCTGCAACCAGGCGTTTATCGCAAGATAAGCCGAGCCGATGCCAAGTTAGCAGCGAGGTTGCGCGCCAACTGGTGATCACTGGCATGACCTTGTCTGGCTATCGCAGTTTTTATCCTCGTCATAGAAGCCGACTAGAAGCGCGCCCCAATCCTATCCTGGAGCCTTGCGGATCGGTATATCGCCAAGCATGAGGTTATTCCGTGTCATCAGCGGTCCCTGTCCGACTAAATCGGTGGCTACTCCGGCACCATGCAACCTCCCGAGGAATGGTTGCAGCGCGCATTTCAATATCCCTACCTGTAAAATTCTACAGCTATTAAAACCCATCAATATGTAGTCTCATAGGACGGTCATCAACCATAAGGAGTGAGGCCAGCAATGGCAATTGTTTTCAAAAATGCTGTAGCAATCAGATGGATCAAAGAGCAGCGCCAACTACGACAGATGAATCACTGTTTGCCGGAGCAGATCTGGCGTTAATAGCAAAATAATTCGCAAGGTTGCCTGGCTTGTCTCCCCGGGTACTCCGGTAGTAATGGCGAGCTCGATGCCGAAACATTTAGTCAGTCTCGATCGCAACCTATAGCCCAGGCCAAGACTGATTTGGCGCGCCCCCAACCCTATCTCATTAATGCAGGTCGAGGACCGATATGAGCGTCTGGCGCCGGCAATCTTTGTAACCTGTTCTATTTCCTATACAGAGTGATTCATAAGCAGTGATGGATAACCAATACCTGGTTTTTATTCTCGATAATCAGGGGTATGCCCTGCATCTGTCTACGGTGGACAGCGTCGCGCGTATGGTTAATATAATCCCGTTACCGGGTGCACCGAGCGTCGTGCTTGGCGTCGTTAACATGCGGGGCCGAGTTATCCCTGTTGTCAATGTCCGTCAGCTTTTTAAGCTGCCAAAGCGTGAGGCCTTGCTGACTGATCAGCTGATTTTTGCGCATACCGAACGGCGTCCTGTGGCGCTGATGGCGGACGCAGTAACGGGAGTCATTGAAGGTCTTGAGCATCGCCTGATCTCAACAGATATTATCCTTCCGGGAATCAAATATCTGAATGGCGTTATCAAACTCGAGGATGGACTGGTTTTTATCCACAATCTTGGCGAGTTCCTTTCCTTGGATGAAGAAAAGACTTTGAATTTGGCGCTTGGTACCACCTGAGACAGATATGCAAGTCACCTTTCCCCATCTGCTGCTCTCACAACTAAGCGCATTGCTTGAGATGAAGATGGGTTTGTATTACCCGGAAAAGCGCTGGGATGATCTTGAGCGCCGAATTGCATCCGCAGCACAGGAGCTTGGCATGAGGGACGCCGAATCAGGAATCCTCCAACTCCTTTCCAGTTCCCTGACGCGCCGACAGATCGAAATACTTGCTCGTCATTTGACCGTCGGCGAGACTTATTTCTTCCGGGAGCAGAGAGGTCTGGATGTACTTGAGGGACGTATTTTTCCCGAATTGATGCGCATGTGCAAACGCGGTAACCGAAAATTACGTATCTGGAGCGCGGGTTGCTGCACAGGCGAGGAACCCTACACCATTGCTATGCTTCTTGATCGCTTGTTCCAGCATGACGGGGAATGGAATGCGACAATCCTGGCTACTGATATCAACCCCGCATTCCTGGACAAAGCGGCGGAGGGTCTATACGGCGAATGGTCTTTTCGGGCTACGCCGGACTGGATTAAGGAGCGTTACTTCAAACGAAAAAAAAATGGACTATTCGAGATATTGCCGCATATCCGAAAAAGGGTGACGTTTTCCTACCTGAATCTGGCGGAGGACGTGTATCCCTCAGTCGCCAGTAACAGGAATGCGATGGATATCATCTTCTGCCGGAACGTACTGATGTATTTCAGTCCGGAAGGAGTTAGGAGAATTGGACAGAACTTTCACCGGTCTCTCGTGAGTAATGGATGGCTGGTTGTAAGCCCGGTGGAGATGTTCGACGATTTCTTCCCCCAATTTAAATCCACGGCCTTTCCCGGGGCATTTCTCTATCGAAAAGTTGAAAGCCCTGAGTCGCGGAGAAATATGGTTGAGTACCGATTTTTGGGCGCGTTACCAAATATCTCACGCAGGGTCCAGAAACCTTTAACGCACACGTTTGGTGTCCAGGGTCGGTTCACAACCTCCACCCTCAAGGGCTCGGCGGCGACAGAATTGCCTGTGGTAACTGACCTGGTTGAACAACCGCTTACTGCTCACCCCGTTACAGACCAGCCAGAGAGGGAGGAGTTTGAGGTGCTTTGTCAATCAGCCCGTTTCCATGCCAATCGAGGCGATCTTACCAAGGCCGCCAGACTGTGCGAGGAAGCAATTGCGGCAAATAAACTTGAGCCGGCAGCCTATTATCTCCTCGCCACAATCCAGCAGGAACTCGGACAAGTGGAGGACGCGATGCAGTCACTGATGAGGACGCTATATCTTGATCCGGACCTTGTGCTCGCCCATTTTGCATTGGGTAACCTGTGTTTGTCGCACGGCAAAAGCCGGGAGGCAGAACGTCATTTGGACAACGCGTTATTGCTGCTGGCTTCGTACCCATCCCACGCAATTCTGCCGGAATCAGAGGGGTTAATCGCTGGGCGACTCACGCAAGTCATTACATCTATGCGGGCAAGTAAACTCGCCGGATTGCCAGGAAATAAAGAGCAAAGCATTGACAACTAACGCGCCAGTGTTTCCAAAAAAAAAGAAACCGGTTCGTACGAGTTTTCTTGAGGTCGAGCGGCGGTTGAGTGCGGCAAGGGCAGCGGTCGAACGCATTTGGACACCTTCCATCGAAGAGACGCAGCGGATCCTGCAAGCGAGGGCACTGGCACTGGCACAGGAAGCATTGCCGCAAGACGCCGCAAGCGAAGGCACTCAGGTAGTGGAATTTACCCTCGGCAATGAAAGTTATGCAATCGAACCGCACTTCATCACCCAGATTGCTTGCGTGGAAAACATAATGCCGCTGCCCTGCACGCCGGCATTTGTTTTAGGCATGATCAATCTGAGAGGGCAGATATTCCCAGTTATTGACCTCAAGGTGTTTTTCGAACTGCCAGAAAAGGAATTAACCAACGCCAATAAAATTATCGTACTGCAATCAGGAAAAATAATCTTCGGCATCTTGGCGGATGAAATTCTCGATATGCGCCGTATCCCGGTAACCGACATCCTGCCCCTTCTGCCCACACTCACGGGTATTCGTAAGAATTATCTCAAGGGAATAACTTCAAAGCCGTTGATGATTCTTGATGCGGCAAAGCTTCTCCTTGATGAGAACATCTTCGTAGAAGAACAAGTAACCGAGTGAGCCAAACAGGAGACGAAAAAGCTTGGAATTTCAAACAGAAGCAACGGCAGGCGACACCTTGAGATGATAAAAAATTGAAGCTGTGAAAGGGAACAATATGACCATCAGTAAAAAAATTATGGGCGGCTATGCGCTTATACTGGCCCTGCTTGCACTCTCGACCGTTGTTGCGTTCTACGCACTCAATCAGATACAGGTGGCCTACGAACATTTCCTAAGCGTGGACGAGCGGCTGATGGAGAGCGCGAACGAGCTTCGGATCGCGGGGTTTGCGCAGCAGACGTACGTCCGGGGAATTATGCTCTATCCAGAGCTCCGGAAGGCTAACCAGTTGCTCCTGCAAGAGAATGATCGTCAGTTCAAGCAAATCTTCGACAAAATGCGGCGTGTGATGGGTGGAGAAAAGAAGACCGATCTGCTCGACGACATGGAATCTCTGCATGAACAATTGGAACGCGCTCAGCAGGGAGTCATTCAGCTCACGCTTGAGCAACAACCCGAGAAAGCATTAGCTTTCGTGATCAACACGTTCCGCCCGCTCAGCCTTGCGCTCATCGATAAAGCCAAGCGTTTCTACGAGCAACAAACTGTGCTTCTGGAAAGGAGAAAAATTGAGCTTGCGGATAAAGTCAGTTTTTTTACCATTACATTAGCAGTTGTTTCTTTATTTGCTGTTTTAGTCGGGCTAACAATCGGCGTCCATCTCAGTCGTACTATTACCCGGCAGCTCCGCGAAAGCATCGCTCAGTTGTCATCCTCTTCAGCAGAGATTCTTTCTACCACTTCCCAGGTTGCCTCGGGTGCCGCTGAGACCGCAGCCGCCGTGAGCGAGACAACCGCCACTGTGGAAGAAGTCAAACAAACGGCGCAACTGGCAAGTCAGAAAGCCAAATTTGTTTCGGACAGTGCGCAGAAAGCTTCCAACGTCTCCCAGGCTGGCCGTAAATCGGTGGAGGAAGCCATTAGTGGAATGCATCGCATTCAGGAACAGATGGAATCCATCGCCGAGAGCATTGTGCATCTTTCTGAGCAAAGCCACGCCATTGGCGAAATCATCGCAACAGTCAACGACCTGGCTGAGCAATCCAATCTGCTGGCGGTGAATGCAGCAATTGAGGCAGCCCGGGCTGGAGAACAAGGTAAGAGTTTTGGCGTAGTGGCCCAGGAGATAAGAAGCCTGGCCGAGCAATCCAGGCAAGCAACCGGGCAGGTGCGCACGATATTGGGCGATATTCAGAAGGCCACTAATGTTGCGGTACTCGCTACTGAGCAGGGCAATAAAGCTGTAGAGGCGGGCGTCAAGCAATCCACCGAGACTGATGAAGCAATCCGCTTGCTCTCGGCCAGCATTAGCGAGGCCGCACAGGCAGCCACCCAGATCGCGGCATCAAGCAAGCAGCAAATGGTTGGCATGGATCAGGTGGCGACGGCCATGATCAATATCAAGCAGGCAAGCGAGCAGAATGTTGCAGGCACCCGGCAGGCAGAATTGGCAGCGCAGGGTTTGTATGAAATGGGGGCTAAACTGAGTACCCTGATAGGCGGCGGGATTGCTAGATAGAGCGAATGGAAAAAATCCATGACCAGCAAAAATGATGCGCTCCTGGAGAGGCTTCTTGCAATGTTTCGGGTTGAGGCAGATGCACATCTCCAGGCTATGTCGTCCGGGCTGCTTGCGCTGGAAGAGAAACCTTTAGATACACGTGGGGCCGATATCATTGAGGCCATATTGCGGGGCGCTCACAGTTTGAAAGGTGCCGCCCGGGCTGTGAACTTTACACAGATAGAAGCAGTCTGCCGGTCTCTGGAAAACGTCTTCTCGGCGCTGAAAGATAAAAGTCTTGCCATATCGTCACCGCTGATCGATCTGCTGCTTCAAACAATCGATGCGCTAAGCGGACTGGTTGCTGGAGATAACAGTATGTCCGGGACGCAAAAGTCTCTGGTGCCCAAAATGATGCGACAGCTTGACGATATACTGAAGAGGCCATTGCATGAGCTTGCGAGCCATACCGCAGCGCCGCAAGCTGCACCGCTTTTACCTTTGACTGCTTCCGATGAGTCAACCGAATCAGGTTCCAATATGGCTGCACAGAGAGCGGCGTCCGCTGCGAGCCATGCATCCGCGACAATCAGGGTACCTATTGCAAAACTCGAAGCGATTCTGCGTCAGGTTGAGGAACTGCTGCTGCCGCGACTGGGGGTGGGACAACGTGCCAAGGAGCTAAGCGAGGTCAGTGCGGCACTTGCCGCATGGAAAAAGCAGCGGCTGCAAATCCAATCGGCAATGCGCATCGTTGATCGCGAGTTGACATTCAGTCTTAAGGATAACCGGACCTTTCGAGGAAAGCATGAGCTTCCCAAGCTGCTCAAATATCTGGATGCCGAGCCGCTCCATATGAAGGCGCTTGAGAGCCAGCTGGCGAGGCTGCAATGGGCAGCCGAGCAGGATCACCGCACCCTGGCCGGCATAACGGATTATCTGCTTCAGGATGTGAAAGAGATGCAGTTACTGCCTTTCTCGACGTTTCTGGACATCCTGCCCCGATTCTCCCGGGAGCTGGCCCGCGAGCAAGGCAAGAGCTTGGAGCTTGTCATTCGTGGAGGCGAGATGGAAATTGATCGGCATATCCTGGAAGAGATGAGGGACCCTCTTATCCACCTGGTGCGTAATTGCATTGATCATGGCATCGAGAAATCGGCGGCACGGCTAGCTAAAGGCAAGCCTTCGTACGGAAAAATCACTTTTTCATGCTCACGGAGCGATTGCGGTACGGCGGAGATACTTGTGACCGATGATGGTGCGGGGATCAATGTAGCGATGGTAAAAGCGGCAGCTCGCAAGCTTGGCGTAGTATCCCCAGAGGAGATGGAACAGCTGGGAGAGTTCGAATTAATGGCGCTGGCTTTTCAATCCGGGGTAACTACCAGCCCCATCGTAACCGATATCTCCGGACGCGGGCTCGGACTTGCGATTGTACGCGAAAAGGTTGAAGGCTTGGGTGGCAGCATCGTGGTCACGTCAAATGCTGATACCGGAACCGTTTTCCGCATCTTACTGCCGCTAACGCTGGCAAACACCCGCGGGGTCCTGGTTCATGCCGGGGGACAGCTTTTTGTTATTCCTTCAAATAGCGTTGAACGGGTGCTCCTCATCGCGAATAGCGAAATTCAGACTATGGAGAACCGTGAAACGATTCTGGTTGACGAACAACCGCTTTCTCTGGCCTGGCTGAGTGACGTACTGGAATTGCGTCCTAGCGTTGCAGAGGTTGAAGCGCGCACCACACCAGCTGTAGTTCTCGGCTCAGGTCTTGGCCGCGTTGTATTTCTGGTGGAAGAGATTCTTGGTGAGCAGGAGATTCTAATCAAAGGACTCGTCCGGCCATTGACGCGCGTACGGAACGTCACAGGTGTATGTGTAGTGGGGACTGGCCTTTTGGCGCCCGTACTCGATGTACCTGATCTGCTGAAGTCGGCGGTCTCGCCGTCGGCCGCAGTACGCGTTCCTGCTCGCCGTTTATCCGCTGAAAAGCATGAGACGTCAAGTGAACAATCTATTTTAGTGGTGGAGGATTCCATTACTGCGCGGACGCTGCTCAAACATATACTGGAGTCGGCGGGCTATCGTGTGATCACAGCCGTCGACGGGGTTGATGGATATACCGCTCTTAAAACAGGCGCGTTCGACCTGGTAGTCTCCGACGTTGAAATGCCACGTATGGACGGCTTTGCTCTGACAGCCAAAATACGTGCTGACAAGCAATTACCGGGGCTGCCCGTGGTACTGGTAACAGCACTGGATTCACAGAATCATCGCGAGCGCGGCATTGAGGCTGGTGCGAATGCGTATATCGTGAAGAGCAATTTCGATCAGAGCAATTTACTGGAGGTCATCCGGCGCCTTATCAGCCTCGGGACATAAGTTCCTCGCCATGATCAGAGTTTTAGTAGTGGAAGATTCGCCTGTAGTACGAGAGTTCCTGGTTTACATTCTCAACTCGGATCCTGACGTCACGGTTATAGCCACCGCTGGTGATGGAGAGGAAGCGCTCGATGTTTTGCGCAGTCATCGACCTGACGTAATTACCATGGACATCCATATGCCGAAGTTGAACGGGCTGGAGGCAACGCGAGTGATCATGGAGACACAACCGACTCCCATTGTAATTGTAAGCGGCAGCACAGATCCCACAGAGTTTGTGACAACGTTTGATGCGATCGACGCAGGCGCACTCGCGGTCCTGCGCCGTCCTGCCGGCATCGGTAATCCAGATCATGAGGCAACGGCTCTGGATTTGATACAGGTCGTAAAACTGATGTCTGAAGTAAAGGTAGTGCGACGCTGGTCGCGTATGCGGAAGTCCTTCCGGACCCCGTGCCAGACAAGCATCTCTTCGTTGCCCGGAGCGGCACAAACAAAAATTGTCGTCATGGGTGCTTCTACTGGTGGCCCGCCCGCGCTCGAAACTATTCTGCGGGCACTCCCAAAGGATTTCCCTGCGCCTATTTTAATAGTCCAGCATATGGCGGGAGGATTCATAGAAAGATTTGTTGAATGGCTGAAGAATTCGGCCAGCCTCCCTGTTCATGTTGCCAAGCAGGGCGAATTGCCGCTGCCGGGACATGTCTATGTTGCGCCTGACGAATATCAGATGAAAGTAGGAAGCGACGGGAGGATTGTGTTGACCAAGGATGAGCCCGAGCATGGGTTGATGCCTTCGATTTCTTATCTTTTCCGGTCGGTTGCCGACGTGTACGGCCATGGTGCCATTGCCGGCCTACTGACGGGCATGGGTCGGGACGGAGCGGAAGAGCTATACATGCTAAAGGAGAAAGGCTCGATCACATTCGCGCAGGACAAGGACAGTTCTGTCGTCCACGGTATGCCGGGCGAGGCCATCAAGCTAGATGCAGCGACGCTGATCTTACCTCTGCAAAAGATTGCGGCAGTGTTGACGGATCTGGTAAACGATAGAGGAGAAATCAAGTTTGGCTCATGATGTTTCAACCCACGACGCCCGGAAAGCCAAGATTCTTATCGCGGAGGACAGCCCCACCCAGGCAGAAAAATTGAGATATCTGCTTGAGGAAAATAACTTTAAAGTTACTACCGCAGGCAATGGCAAGCAGGCTCTTGCGGCAGCCCGGCAGTGCAAACCTGCATTGATTGTCAGCGATGTGATGATGCCTGAGATGGATGGGTTTGCGCTATGCGCCGAAATCAAACGGGACGCGCAGCTCAAAGATATCCCTATGATTATGCTTACTTCCCTGTCCGACATCAGGGACATCATGAAAGGATTGGAATCCGGCGCTGACAATTTTATCCGTAAACCATACGACGACCAGTATCTTCTTGATCGCATCGACCTCCTGCTGATGAGCCACGAATTGCGCAAGAGCCAGAAGATGCAAATGGGGATGGAGATTTATCTCGGCGGGCAAAAACATTTCATCACAACCGAACGGCAGCAGATCGTGGATCTATTGATTTCGGTCTACGAGGATGCAGTCCACCTCAATTATGAGCTAAATGCACGGCAACTTGAGTTGACACACTCGAATCGTTTGCTCAACGGACTGTATCAGATAGCGGAGGGTCTGAATCAGGCAGTAACCGAGCGCGAGGTCTGCGAAAAAGCACTTGAGTACGCGGTGGAGCTGCCCGGAGTCCAGGCAGGGTGGCTTTACCTGTGGGATTGTAGCGGGGTCAGGTTAGCTGGTGCGCGGAACGTACCCGTATCATTAGCTGCGGAGAGCATAGAGGCACTATGCGAATGCCGCCGCCTTTTGCTCTCTGGAGAGTTCAGCCACGCTCCAAAAATTTTACAGTGTGAGCATCTTATCCAACATGGGGACCATGCCTCTCTCCCTTGCTACCATGCGAGCATACCGTTGTGGAGCGGCAATCAGAGCCAAGGTGTCATGAATCTTCTGGGTTTGGAACAAGCCCAGTTCAAGGACAATGAGTTGGACACGTTTTATGGGGTCGGGTACCAGGTAAGCGTCGCACTGGAACGCGCCCGATTGCATGAACACATGGAAAAATTGGTCGAGGAGCGAACCGCGGCATTAACAGCAGAGATCTCCCGACGCAAGGAATATGAAGCCAGGGTGGTCAGGCTCAACCGCATCTATAGCGTATTAAGCGGCATTAATACGACTATTGTGCGCGTCCGTGAAATACAGGAACTCTTCGACGAAGCGTGCCGTATTGCAACAACCCATGGTGAGTTTGTCTTTACGTGGATCGGGATGTTCGAGGCCAATACGGGACAAATTACGCCAATGGCTAAGGCGGGGCGAGGTGATGGCTATCTGTCCCGGCTCGATCTGGCCGCTGTGGTGGATGCGCCAGGGGGCTCCTGTTTGATAGGGGACGTGATCACACATCTCAAACCCGCCATTTGCAACGATCTCAATACCTACCGGCGAACGCAAAGCTCACACGTCCAACCGCCGGACGACGATTATCTTTCCATGGCGGTGTTACCCCTGACCCTTGATGGACAACTTGCCGGCATCCTGGCGCTCTATGCACGGGAGACAGGATTCTTCGACGACGAGGAAATGACTCTGCTGATCGAAATGGCGGGTGACATTTCGTTTGCAATGGATCACCTGAAAAAAGAGGAGCGTATCAATTATCTCGCTTTTTTCGACGCTGTAACCGATCTGCCGAACCGAGCGTTATTTCTGGATCGGGTTGATCAGCGAATCCAGACCGTCTCTTCCGATCACAAGATGCTTTCTGTAATTGTCCTCGATATTGAGCGGTTCAGCAGTATCAATGAATCACTCGGCCATGGGGCAGGTGACAGTCTCCTGCGTCAGCTTGCAAAAAGGTTGAAGCAACTGCTTTCAGAAACAGACATTCTTGCCCATCTTTCTGCGGATTATTTTGCTATTGCGAGAACACATGAAGAGGAAAGCACTGATATTGCCCATATTCTGGAAAAGCTCCTGTTTGAGGTTCAGAACCAGCCTTTCCTGACGGCTGGGCAGGAATTGCGCGTTTCCGTCAGAGCGGGAACATCATCCTATCCCGCCGATGGCCGAGATACCGATACACTCTTGAGAAATGCCGAAACGGCACTGAAAAAGGCAAAGCTTTCTTCCGATAAGCACTTGTTTTACGCTCCCGAATTTCATGCCAGGGTTAAAGAAAAACTGAAACTTGAAACCCGGCTGCGTCAAGCGCTGGAGCAGGAACAGCTGGTGCTGCACTACCAGCCCAAAATTGATCTTGAAAATGGAAAAATCAGCGGATTGGAGGCATTGATGCGCTGGGAGGATCCGGAAAATGGCTTGATACCTCCACTGAACTTCATTCCTTTGCTCGAAGAAACTCGGATGATTCTGGAAGCGGGCCGTTGGGCGCTGGGCAAAGCGATATCGGACGCACAGAAATGGAAATCCTTAGGGTTGAATCCCCCAGTAATTGCAGTGAATGTCTCGGCAATTCAGTTACAGCAAAAGGATTTTGTTAGTATGGTGGCAGATGTGCTGCGCAACGCAGGGGAAGTTTCAGTCGGATTGCAACTCGAGATCACTGAAAGTGTAATCATGAACGACATAGAGGCTAATATCGAGAAGCTTAGCCTTATTCGAGATATGAATATTCAGATCGCTATTGACGATTTCGGTACCGGCTATTCTTCGCTCAGCTATATTGCTAAATTGCCAGTTAATGTCCTGAAAATTGATCGCGCTTTCATTATCAATATGAATACCAATCCAGACGATCTTAGCATCGTTTCTGCAATCATATCTCTAGCACATTCACTGCATCTCCGTGTTATTGCCGAGGGAGTGGAAACGATTAAGCAAGCCGATCTTTTGCGAAGACTTAAGTGCGAGGAGATGCAGGGATATCTGTTCAGCCCGGGCGTCACAACGGACAAGATCGAAGAATTCCTGCGTGAGAAGAAATCTCTCCCCGCTTGGAGTACTCAGCGGATTTAGGGCTAATTATCCGTTACTTAGTCGTCCCTGAAAAACCTCATCTTTAACAAACTTCCATCATTAATCGATGGTTCTCTTCATTTTGTTTTTGTCCGAGGCATTGCAAGCATTCCA
>NZ_FMWY01000049.1:0-4343 GCF_900103145.1 Nitrosospira sp. Nsp18
TGGAATGCTTGCAATGCCTCGGACAAAAACAAAATGAAGAGAACCATCGATTAATGATGGAAGTTTGTTAAAGATGAGGTTTTTCAGGGACGACTAATTAAGAAACATAATGCCGCGCCATTTTCTTGTCCGCATCCCGCCGGGTAAATGACCATTCGATGCAACGGCATTCGGCGTTGCGGCGCTGCTGCCAGGCATCGACTTCGGTGGCGAGCGTGGTTCGATCCGGCAGACGCCGATTCAGACACTGGCGATCCAGGATGCCGATTTCGATTTCAGCCATGTTGAGCCAACTGGCGTGTTTCGGCGTGTAGTGGAATACGGCTCGACGCAACAGCGCGCGGGCTTCCTTGACGCCGAGCATCTCCTCGAAGCCCTTGCGGAAATGGGTATTGAGGTTGTCCAGCACCAAATGGACGCGCTTCGCCTTGGCATAGACCTGCTGGAGCAAGTACTGGACGAAGGTCACGAAGTCGGCTTTGGTGCGGCGATCGGTGACTTTGACGGTTCGCTGGCCACCCTTGGGCTCCACGGCCACAAACAGGTTGCACGTACCGGCACGCACGTATTCATAATCCAGCCGCACAGGTGTTCAGGGACGCATCGGCAAAGGCGCACGAGAATCCTTGAGCAACTGCTTGCTCTTCTCGTCCAGACAGACGACGGGTTCGCCCGGCCGCAACGGGTGAGCGTAGAGGTCGAGCAGATCGTACATGCGTTGCCGATACTCCTGCGTCAATGTGCCGACACACCACATCAGCTTGCGCCACGGCTTGATGCAGTTTTTTTTAGCAACCGGCGGACGGTCTCGCGGCTGATGGGGCCAACCCCCGCCTGCGCTTGCGCGGCCTGCTCCAGCAATTCAAGCGTCCATCGCTTGGCGCCGGCCGGCGGTTGCGAGCAAGCCAGGGCGCAAATCCTGGCTTCGATGCCCATATCGTACCGTCGAGGTTTGCCGGGGCGTGGCAGGTCATGCAACGCATGCTCCGCGCCGCCTTCCAAGTATGCCGCCCGTGTTCTCCAGATAGCGGTACGGCCCATGCCGAGAACCGCCATGATCTGGGCTTCCGGTATGCCCCTGTCCAGGGCGGACAGGACGTGTGCCCGATTGACTTCCCGGGCATGGTGTAAACCGCTCGCACGGTACGACTCAATCAATTCGCGATCCTTGTCGGTAAGATGCAATTCAGTCTGTCGCATGGCCAACTCTCGTCACAGGATAAGTATGCGACAGCATAGCAAATGTTTCGTTAGTTATGTGTTGTAATACTAGCTACTGGTAAACCCGGGATTTATTCAGGGATCGGAACAAGGTTATGAATTTTTTTTTGACCGCATGCTGTCGGTAACATCTTTACCTATTCCGCGATAACCGGTGAAGCGGCCAGACGAGTCGAACATCGGTTCTCCGCTAACCATCAGATATTGTTTAGAGCCATCGGCTTTAGTGCGGCTGTAGACAAAATCGATAAAAGGCCGTCGTGCCGTGATATTTGCCTTGAATGCTGCATACTCGGATTCATTCCAGCGCGTTCCACTATCTTCCCTATGCTCACCCATCAGTTTATCAACCCCGATCCCGAGCATATCAAGGACGGGTCCATAAACCTTGGTAAAACGACCTTTCTCGTCTTGTTCCCAGTACCAGTCAGACGCCAGTTCGGTCAACCGGCGAAAGCGCGCTTCGCTCTCGCGTAGTTCCGCAGTTCGCTCCGCCACGGTTTGTTCCAGCTTTTTATTATAATTCTCGAGTTGCTTATATAACAGGCGTACTTCCAGCATGTTGTGGATACGTGTCTGGACTTCGACCAGATCGAATGGCTTGCTGACAAAATCTTTCGCACCGGCCTGAAGCGCTCGCAGCTTATGACCTGGCTGGGCAGTGATTACGAGTACTGGCAAATAGCCTTTCGGTTCAATTTGCTTCAGGGCTTCCAACACCTGAAAGCCATCCATGCCCGGCATTTGCAGATCGAGAAGAACCAGATCATAACGGTTCTGGCGATAGAGCCCGGACACCTCGCGTGGATTCATTGTCGAGGCAATACAGGTATAACGTGCGTCGCTCAGCATTTGCTCAAGCAGCCGGACATTAGCTTCCTGATCATCGACAATCAGGATTTTAGCGTTAAGAATGTCGGGAGTACTAATCATTTTCTGTTCCCTATTCACTGGCAATTAATCGATTTTTTTCGAATTTGCCTAAGATACTCCATCGTTCTGTAGATGGTAATGGTAAAAGCGACTATTTCTCCGTAACTGACTTTTGCTATCTCCGACCAGAAATGTCGGACCTACTAGCACGTCTGTCCGGGATAAACATCGGAGCGAAACGGGCACCGCGAACTCGATACCCATATTCCGCTATATTCTTTCCTGACAAATTTATATTGTTGACACGGAAATACTTTGCCAAACTCGAATCGAGCTCGCGAGTTTACGCGAAACAGAATTGGCCATCACATATATGCTCGCTCCGAAATTCGATAGGTATTCTTGTTTGCTTGCTTGGCGTCCAGCAGAGCTGCGTCCGCATTTTTCAAAAGCGTATTAACATCTTTGCCATTGAACGGATAAAGACCGATACCCGCACTCGCTGTGACCCAAACATTATTCCCCTGAATATTATAGGGTTGTGACAGCACTTTGATAATTTTTTCCGCCGCAAGTGTTACACCATTGACGTTACTGACATGCGGCATTGCGATCACAAATTCATCACCGCCAAGTCGCGCTACGGTATCTTCCTGGCGCACAGCCGCCACCAGGCGTGCTGCGACCAATTTTAGAAGCAAATCGCCGACGTCGTGACCCAGGGTGTTATTGATCTGCCTGAAGCCATCCAGATCCAGATATATAACCGCCATGATGCTGTCGTATCTTTTTGCGTGGATAATTGCCTGGGAGACTCTTTCCACCAGAAGCCGCCTGTTGGAAAGCCCAGTCAAAGGGTCATGCAGTGCCATGAATTCCTGGGTTTTAGCATAACTGCGCGACCGCTGATGCAACAAACGCACTTCCAGCAGATTGTGAACCCGGGCAAGCACCTCGGCCATATCAAACGGTTTACTGACGAAATCTTTTGCCCCGGATTGGAGGGCGCGGAGCTTACAGTCAGGATTAGCGGTAATGACCAGTACGGAGAGGTATCCGTCCGCTTCGATCTCCTTCAAGGCTTCCAGCACCTGAAATCCGTCCATGCCAGGCATTTTGAGATCAAGCAAAATCAGATCATAATGATTCTGCCGATGCAATTCATAAACCTTATAGGGATCCATCGTCGAACTGATGGAAGTGTAGTTTGCAGTGTTTAACACGCTTTCCAGGAGATGGACATTTGATTCCTGGTCGTCAACGATCAGGATTTTTGCGTTATGAATGTCGGTTTCAGTGATCATATTGCTTGAATATTCCATTGGCCGACTATCCTTGTAACCTAGCTGATTGATGGCGAGTTTGAGCAATGGCAAATTCTCAGGCCTTAAACGGCAAATTTTGCTGCTATTTTGCGTCGATATCTGTGCGCTAACTCTCATAAGAAACATGAAATGGTTCATTTCGGAAAATATCGGCTTGCAGCGGGAATTCAGGGAGAAATAGCGCGCAATATAATACTGACGCGGTGCTCCGTGTTGGGCTTGAGGGTTGCTGTAATTCGAACGGCCATATTTGGACATTTTTTTACCCTTAACGACATATAGGCCAAGCTTTAGTAGCTTAAGTCAAGAAAAGAAAACTTTTTCGTAAAACCAGACTATCTATGGCAGTTCCCAGTCCAAGTTTACGGAGCAATAAGATTTGACCTTGCCATGGGTAGGTTGATATAATCGTATTCCTCTGACGCGGGGTGGAGCAGTCTGGCAGCTCGTCGGGCTCATAACCCGAAGGTCGTAGGTTCAAATCCTGCCCCCGCAACCAAAATCAAAGCGTTTAGCCCCAACCCCAAGCTGGGGCTTTGTGCTGTATGGCTCCTATGTGTGGAGCGATGCAGACTTCTCTGCTCAATCACTCATTGAGCAATCGCCAGAAAAGACAAACCCCGCGTATGGCGGGGCGTCGCGCCTTCTCCTAAGTTTCGGTTAAACAACCCTTTTCACGGCATCCCCTAAAGGAAATCGGCTGCAAAAGTATCTGGCCGGTTCATATTTCGCCGCTTTTTCGGTCGATAGAAAATTATTGTATTGGCGTTTCTCAAAAATCTGTCCTTACCCAGTTCGCTAATTCCCGTGCGGCTTAAGCAGGTATTTTGAGAAGTGGTCCCAATTGTTTGAACAACAACCTGAACATTTTAAGTGGAATCTCTGCTGGTTCTCACGCTGCCAGTTCAACCGTCGGCAGCATCG
>NZ_FMWY01000008.1:0-121240 GCF_900103145.1 Nitrosospira sp. Nsp18
CGGGCTGGTCAAACACTGAAATGCTGATGCAGCAGGTCGCGCAGCTTAATCGGGAAAAGGAGATATTGCCGCCGCCAGGGGATCATGTGCATTGAGTTGAGTAATGGCTCACAAAAGGGAGGGAGCAGACCGAGAAACATAGAGCCCTGTATGAGGCTTTCCACCAAAGTTTTTTTAATAATCGTTCAAGGAGATAAAATATGATTAAATCGATGGCCACGGTCTTGATGAGTGCTGCGCTGGTCGTGTCAGTGCCCGCGTCGGCGCATACCGAAGAGCATTTCGACGCCATTGATACGCCGCACGGGGGACAGATGCGTATGGCAGGTCCCTATCATCTGGAGCTTGTTACACAAGAGAAAGACATCGTCCTCTACGTAACGGACCATGGGGATAATAAAGTCAGCACCGATGGTGGAACGGGTAAAGCAAGTTTTCAGGTAGGCAAGGCCAAGCCCAAAGACTCGATAAAACTCGAACCAGCTGGGGATAACATCCTCAAAGGCACCGGGGATTTCAAGCTCACGCCCGAAACCACAATCGTCGTGTTCGTCAAATTACCGGATCAGGAGCCACAATCTACCCGTTTTACTCCGCTCAAGCCTAAGGCGTCCCAAAAACCCCAGGAAAAAAAGCCTGCGGGATCCGCTAGTGGACATGAGCATCATCACATGCACCATTGAGCGCCACGAGAAAAATAGCCCGTAAACGATAGAAAGCGGGATATCATAAAATCGCGGGGCGGCAGCAACTGGATAGCGCCAACCGAAACACCACGACGTCTTGCCATTTTTTAAGCAATTCACAGCGGTTTTTACGTTTGCAGCGCAGTTTGCCGCCCCCTCTTGATATCAATGTTTAGCAGTATCAGTAATCCAATAACAAAATAAACGCCGGTAATCAGCATGGCAAGCCGATGATCTCCTCGAGAAATCCAGCTTACCAATCCATAGGTCACCGGACCCAGTATGGACGACAGCTTGACTGCTAGTCCCCACAGCCCGAAAAATTCGGCACGCCTGGCGTCAGGGCTGAAATATCCTACCAACGCCCGACCTGCTGACTGAGAAGCCCCTAGGCACAGGCCGGCGACATTGGCAGCCAGCCAGAACATCGCCCGGCTTTCGGCCATCCAGGCCAGCAATATCATAACAATCCAGCCAACAAGCGTCAGAGCGATCGTGGGAATATGCCCGATCCTATCCTGTATGCTGCCGAAAGCAAATGCCCCCACTGATGCGGTGATGTTGACAACCAGGACCAGAAACATGGTGTCGCTCGTGTTAAAGCTCATTACCTGCTGCGCGTATATTGCAGCCAATGTAATTACAGTCTGGATACCTGCCTGGTAAAATACGATGCAGACAAGAAAACGCACCAGGTCGCGGTAATCCCGCACGCGATGAAACGTATCGCCCAGCCGCAAAAATGCCTCACTTACCACGGTACGTCCAGCAAGATGCGATTGAGGTACGGCGCGTTCCTTCAGGAAAAGAAAGGTGGGAATACTCGAAAGCGCAAAGAAACCAGCGGTTATCAGCATCGTAACGGGAACAAAATGCTCAGCCGGCTCGCCATGTCCCTGCGCCCAGGTGACATACGCCAGTGATAAGCCCAGACTGACCAAGCCGCCGATATAACCCAGGCTCCAACCCCAGCCCGAGACTTTTCCCAACGCCTTGCTCTGCGCCAGCTCCGGTAAAAACGCGGCAATCAAATTTTCACCGCAACCAAAGAAGAAATTGGTGAGGATTATCAGCACAACCGCCAGCCACAGATCACCGGGCCCAACAAAGTAGAGCACTCCCGTAAACAGGACACAGCCCACCGCACTCAGAAACAGCAGACGCTTCTTCGCTGCATACGCGTCGGCATATGCTCCTAGCGCAGGTGCGGTCAGGATAATAAGGGCATAGGAAACCGCAAGCGCTGCGGTCCATGCAAACGTCGCCCATTCCGCATTTCCCGCTACCACAGCAACGAAATAAGCATTAAAAATGGCGGTGATTACAACTGTGGTATAGCCTGAATTGGCGAAATCAAACATCGCCCAAGACCACGCTTCCCGCCGGCTCACCCCTGCCGCCAGATATTGAGGGTTATCCTGTATTTGCATGGAAGGCGGCGATATCCCTGATTAATTAGCTAACAATACATGATTATTAACTTAGGGCTGTCCTAAGCCATGGAGGCCGTTACAGATCGCTGAGGTCATTTTTTACGGCAAAAGGACTCCACCGTCCTGACCTAGGCAGTAAGCACTCACTCCCTACGCTAGCGTTTGTACAATCTGCCTAATTCCAATAGGCCTGTACCGCCCCGACTGTTCTCCAGTCAATCAAAGGGCTTGTCCGAAATTTCCCACCGCAGTCTCTGATTACAACCGAAAAATACACGTGGTTACAGCGTGATTATGGACTAGCACCGCTTTATCTCAGGAAAAACCGCAATCCTGATATTAATGCCTAACCTGTCTTACGTCGCCGCAGACATTCACGAGCACCCCTATCAGGTTTAACATGCCTTCCATCAGTAAATTCAAATGTTCCTCGCTCCACTCAAACGATCGTAACGATGCCAAGGTTTGGTCAACCGGGATCTCTTCATGATTTATCTGCTGATGCGCAAGACTCAAGGCGAGCAGGCGCGCGCATTCGGCCAGTTGATCCTTTGTTGCCTTCTTGATCAGCATATTCGCCAAGTCATATGTCTGATCAAAGGTTAATAGTTGGGTCACGATATTTGCCTATCATAATTTTGTCAGCCTTTATTCTTCTGCAATAGCACACCGGATAAACCCCACAAGCATTCAGCTCTCTGAGTATTCCGGCGTTGGTTTTATTATTCCTTAGGGTTGGCAAAACTCAACGCTATTCCCAACAGGAAAGCTGATTGTTCGCATAATAACCGTATTGTCGGGCATTGCAATTGGACTTAAGTACACGTGCTAATCTTTAGCTCATGATTTAGCTAATCTACATTCCGTGTTGCGCCATAGAAAAAGGTTACCGAAATAGTTTTTAGAAGTTAACGCAAACGCCATAAGGATGGGCACTTCATTTTAGTGCGTTGAAAATGATTTTAAGTTTTGCCTGTATGGTTTTCTTCAGGATAAAGGGATCGGTATTGAGGAAAGTATCTGTCAATCGGTTTTTTGTTTCTGGGCAGACATGATCGGACGCTAGCAGCCGCTGGCAAGGTGTTTGGGGAGAGTGGTATTTCTTGTTAATCTAGAATGACGCGCTACTTTTCCTTGAGTTTCAGCAGATTAAGCTTCAGGGCACAAATACACCCGACAGGTGCGCTTGTGATTCCATGCATGACCTGCTAGCCGCAGCCGGTCGTGACATTTCCAGAACCCCCAGCGGCTATGCTTGGTGCCCACGGCATAAGCGCTTCAACTACGGGCATCACGCGCTGCAAGCTTGTTCTCTTCCCGGTAATACGCCGCCCCTGACAGGTTCACCAACTGGCAGGATCGTCTTACGGATAACCTCTGATCCTGCGCCAAGCGGAAAACCATGTCCCCGCGTTCAGGCGGCGCTACAGCTTTTTTAATACCGCCTTGATCGCTTCATTCTCCAGCGCCAGGTTCGCATACATCCGCTTGGGCTGGCTGTTCTCTGTTTCCAGCTCTTTTACACGCACCAGCTCGGAAACCTCAAGCCCGCCATACTAGGCTTTCCACTTATAGTAGGTCGCCGAACTAATCCCATGCTTGCGCCAGATCTCGTCGACTGCAACCCCGCTATAGGCTTCCTTCAGAATCCCTACAATCCGACTTTCCGTAAACCGCGAATTCTTCATTTGAACCTCCAGGAAAAATGCTGCCAGAAAGTTCTACTTCTTGCTTGTCTCTTAAATGGGGATGCTTACGTTACCACTTCATTTTTCAGACAGTGTGAAGCTCGCGCTCGTCAGGACGTACTGCGGGAAAAAAGCCCAGGTCTGATGTCACGCCATATGTTTCACCTGTATTTGCTGATCTCGCCCAACTGACATGAACGACATTCTGACCTATAGTGAAGAAAGCGTAGTCTTTCAAATATTATCGCGGAAATTTGTGATTCATAATTTTTGGTAGCAGCTATTGGATGAATTTCTAATACAGCAAGTTATTACAGGATGTCATGACAATTTCTTGTACGCCATTAAGGAAATATCATTTTTCTCTAAAAATCGTTTAATGAACTACTGGAAACCAAACTAAGGAGAGTCATCATGATACAAAAACGAAAAATGGAATCTATTATTGCAATCGTTCCTTTTTTAATGGCCACGGTTAGTTTCGCAACTAGTGCCAATGCAAGTGAACATGAAGGAGGAAGCGACGCTTCTGTGATGAAAAGAGAAGCAGACGGTAGTGTCAACAAAAAAGAATTCATGAAACACCACGAGTGGATGTTTGACCAAAACGACAAAAACCATAACGCTAAGCTGGAGCCCGATGAAATGAGAAACCTACACAAAATGGTGAGTAAAATGCATGGGCGCTTTGAACAAGAATATGGACAAAAAAAATAGCTAGTGTATTGGGATTTATTTGAGCTAACGGAACCCTGCTCCCACAGGTGACCTGACCAGACTAGGGGGGTAGGGAATGGGGTGCGTCCAGTCTCGGCAAGACCCCGCCCCCTTAAGTCTAGGTGCCATCCCCCTCTCACCTTACTCAAATTTCAAAAACCATTTTTCTGTAGACGGACATTCTCTTGCTCATGGGAATGCCTCTTCCTGTCGGCTATATTGTCGTTTTACGCATTTTTCTGACAAGTAACACCCTAACTAGTCTGTAAAGCCAAGGATAGGTAAGTGCTGTACTCAAAATCCTCGACATGGGGTTCCCAAAATAGCACCCCTACCTGTCGGAAACAGCTCCCCTTCATCTGTTTCACATGAGAATAGGCTAAAACCCTAAATTTGTTGTTCAAAGTTACCCCATTATTACCCCAAAGGGTTTTCCGGTGTTTGGGACATAATTAAGTTATTGAAATAATGGTGCTGTTGAGAGGAGTCGAACCTCCGACCTACTGATTACGAATTCTAAAGCAGATAGTTAGACGGAGTTTGAACATCTCCGAATAACCATTAATGCCTCTGTTTATATTTGCTTTTTTCCTTTACTTTGTTTTAAACTTCCGCCTACAGTTTGACACATCCTGTCTACACTGTGTCTACATAGGAAGTTAGAACATGTCTACACCAGCCTCAGTGCTCCCGATCAGGATAACAAAATCCGTCGTGGATAGGCTGAATGCCCCGGCAGCAGGGCAAGCCTTTACCCGCGACACCGAACTTAAAGGCTTTGCCGTGCGTATTACCACGTCCGGCGCGAAGTCATTCATTCTGGAAAAACGCATCGATGGTAAGGTAAAACGGCTTACGCTAGGCCGCTATCCCGAACTGACGGTCGAGCAAGCCCGAAAAGAAGCGCATAAGCTCTTGGGACATATCGCTACCGGGCGCAATCCTACCGCCGAGAAAAAGCAAAAAGCGCTGCAAGGCACAACCCTACAACAAGCCTTCGATGATTTCCTAACTGCCAGAAAGAACCTCAAGCCTCGAACGCTTTATGACTACCAGCGATTAATGAAAGTCGCGTTTCCCGATTGGCAAAATAAAGCGTTGGTCGATATCAACAAAGAAATGGTTGCTAAGCGCCACACCAGAGTGGGTGCGGAACATGGCGAAGCCTATGCTAATTTATCCATGCGCTTTTTACGTGCATTATTCAATTTCTCTATTGCACAGTATGAAGACGGCAGCGGCAATGCCATTTTGCGGGAAAATCCTGTCGTACGGCTTACGCAGACCCGCGCATGGTATCGGGTGGAACGGCGCCAGACGGTCATTAAATCTCACCAGCTCGCGCCGTGGTATCGGGGGGTAATGTTACTCAAGAATGACGAAACTTCTCCACAGTCCGCGCTAGTCGCTGATTATCTGCTGTTCCTTGTATTTACCGGACTACGCCGCCAAGAAGCTGCGACCTTAAAATGGTCCGATATCGATTTACGTGGCCGGTCGTTTACCATCAGGGATACCAAGAACCGGGAACCGCTAACATTGCCGCTTACGGATTTTATTTTTAGTTTGTTGGAAAACAGAAAGGCAACGTCAGATTCCGAGTATATTTTTGCCGGGAGTGGAAAGGCCGGGCATTTGATCGAGCCGCGTCATCAAGTTCAGCAAGTGAGAGCTGCGTCCGGCGTGTCCTTTACGCTGCATGATCTGCGCCGCAGCTATATCACCATTGCCGAAAGTATCGATATTTCAGCTTATGCCCTCAAGCGTCTGGTGAACCACAAGATGAGCAATGACGTGACGGCGGGCTATATCGTCAATGATGTGGAACGATTGCGAGAGCCGATGCAACGCATCAGCAATTTCCTTATTAAATCGATGACCGCAACCCCTAACTAGGCAGATTATGTTGAACACCGTAAGCCGCTATAGCATATGGGAATTGGGGCACCGTTGGCATAACCTTGACCCCGAATCCACTGATTCCAAAAAGCTACCCCTAGTCGTTCAAGATACCTTACGTTCGCTGGCGGGTGCCTATCATTACGATGACCTGATGATAGTCAATAGTAAGGGCGTAGAAAACAAAGGGGCTTACCATGAGCCAACCCAACACCGTTATAAACATGAGGAAATCGAAGAAGGACTCGCAGATTGCAATCAAAGAAAGATTTTCGATAAACCGCTATTGGAGTCGGTATACATCGAGCAACAACCTCTAGGTAAATGGTGCCTCGAAAAAGGAATCGCCTTGCCTGATTTCTGGTTTTCTGCTGGATGGAAGCCAGATAGTAGTTACAGTGGATGGCAGTCAGACAGCTCACAACCTGAAACTAAACTTCGTTCACTTCAAATAGACAAGCTGGTCTGTCAGGCCATCGCTCGCACGCTTTGGGATAGCTCTCCCCAAATGACCATTGCAGATATGTGCAAACATGAAGCAGTTCAACGCTACGGGAACGGCAGGCTTTACAAGGGAGAACATACATTACGCGACTGGCTAAGTGAAGTAGCGCCCCCTGAAGTGAAAGGAAAAAGAGGCCGTCCCAAAAAGTCTGAAACCTAGCAACGGCGCGGCAAAAAAATATACGTCTGCCCAAGAAATACCATTTCTCTGCTTGGCGGCAATTTTTTCATAACGCCAAACCCATCAAGCTGTGTCCTCGTTTTTCAACTCTACGAGGATACAGACCATGTACGGCAAACTTCTTACTACACCACAAGCCGCAAATGTTTTAGGCGTTAGCATCGCCTTTCTGGAACGGGATCGCTGGGCGGGTGCCCGCGTACCGTTCATCAAGATCGGCTCCCGTGCCGTTCGCTACCGGCTGCAAGACTTGGAAAAATACATCGAGTCCTGTATCCGTAAATCCACCAGCGATACGGGCCGGAAATGATAGCCCACTCATGGCCGTTAACCGTGCCGGAAGGGGCCTATGTTATCGACGGCATTATTTATTTCCCGGAACAGGAGGAATTTAGTTCTGACCTTCTCAGCCGTCATCCCGATTGTTTGGCGCTACCGATGCACGAAGAATATGTGCGTCTGTATGATGCCCATGGGGAAGAAAAAGCCGAAGCTTATCTTTATAAGCTTTCTAATGAGCTTACCAGCGACACATTAAGCCTTGACGCAAGCGATGATGAACTCAGGCCCTATGCCCGCAAGGTGGCGGATCAATTTTCGCGTCTGCCACGCCTATTCAAGAATCCGGCGAATGCGGCACGCGTGCTCCGCGCTATCGCTCACGACAAATATGGCGTCACGCCGCCAGGAGGTAATAAAAAGCAAAAGAAACAGAACTCCCTCCCTGTAACGGTAACAGGAAAACACCACCCTCTCATTCCTGTTACAGGAATGGCCGGTCTCATTGATCCTCCTGTAACGGTAACGGGAAAACATAACGCTCTCATTCCTGTAACGGGAAGGGACGACCTCAATGAGCCTCTAACCGTTACAGGAGTTCTGGCCCGTCTGGCTGATGAGTACTGGTGGCGTAAGGCGCTACGCACAGTCTATGGCAGGAAATTTGAACATGGCGCAATCCGTTTGGGTTTGGTCCATAGCCGTAAGGGCAAGTACGTCAGTGACGAGACTTTAACAAGACGCCAGAAACGGGATCGCCGTAACCGAGCCATTCTGGAACAGTGCATTGCAAGGAATGAGGACGGACAGGAATATACCCTCCAGCAATTGGCCGATCTTTCCGTATCGAATCCGAAGAATCGCCGTGCGGAATTGATGACCCGCATTGCGGGATTTGATGCGGTTGCGCTGTCTCTGGGGCATGTAGGTGTATTTTATACCATTACCTGCCCTTCCAAAATGCATGCAAGGTCGTCAAAGACAGGACAAAAAAACCCTAAATATGAAGAGGAGATTACACCACGGCAAGCGCAAACCTATCTTAACGGCATATGGAAGTGCGTACGTGCAAAGCTGCACCGTAGGGGCTTACACGTTTATGGTGTCCGCGTTGCCGAGCCTCAACATGATGGCACACCGCACTGGCATCTGTTGTTTTTCATGCCGCAAGAGAACGTTAAAGAAGTCGGGAGCATTATTCGAGACTACGCCATGCGTGAGGATGGCGATGAGCCCGGTGCGGCCAAACACCGCTATAAGGAAGAACGCATAGATCGATCAAAAGGCACAGCCGTAAGCTACATCGCCAAGTACATCTCAAAAAATATCGATGGTTTTGGTCTGGACTGTGATATCGATGGGGGTGAACCCACAAGCGCGGCGGAACGGGTAAACGTCTGGGCCAGAACTTGGGGCATACGTCAATTTCAGCAGATTGGAGGGCCGCCTGTAACGCTATGGCGAGAGTTACGCCGTATGGATGGGGCAGGAGTCGCCGGAGAATTACAGGAGCTACAGGAGGCGGCAGATAAAGGTGAATGGGACCGTTTTGTCACCTTGATGGGCGGACCGCATGCGAAACGTAAAGATTTCCCGATATCGCTGGCGAAGCACGGAAACAATGAGCTTAACCGTTACAGGGAACCAAAAGGGGAAAAAATCCTTGGCATAACATGGGCAAGTGTTGTTTTCCCTACCCGAATTCATCAGTGGATCGTTCAGTACAAATGTGAACCGAATAAGATGAAAAGGCCGGTTGAACTTAAGGAGCCAGCTAGCGAGAGCGCGGCAATAATTACCTTCCCTCAGATTGGTCCTTCACCCTTGGAGTTCTGTCAATAACTATACGGATAAAAATCAAAAGTCTCTAATGTGCCCAGAAACAGTCATCCGATCCATTTCTGACCGAATAAACGGAAGATTCATCACCCACTTCCATCTCCATATTAATATAGAGATACTTACGTATTTATAACAGCTACCGTTAAAGTGCAAAGACGGAAAACCCACTGCCATGACTTTCGAAAACGAACTTGCAACACTGAACGAATGGTACTTTTTCCGCGAGTTTACATATTCCAAAACGACCTTCAGCCCGGAACCTTCGCAAGAGGTTGAACTTGCCGACTCTATTCTCTGGATCGGTGATCTCTTGGTCGTTTATCAACTGAAAGAGCGCGAAGTTCAGAGCGCTACTACCGTTGAAGCCGAGAAGCGCTGGTTTGAAAGGAAGATTTTAAGGCAGGCAACACGCCAGATACGCGACACGCTCACGTATCTCAATTATCCGGGTACTATAGAAATTCAGAACCAGCGGGGCCATGCATTCGGTATTGATATCCGGACAATCCACGAGTTGCACAAGCTGATCTTATATCTTCCACATGCCCTATTGCCGGAGAGTTGCCGGGAGATCAAACACCATAGAAGTGGTACGGCGGGAGTAATTCATATTATTCCGGCCAACGACTATTTAGGCATAGTCAAAACACTTCTTACACCCGCTGAAGTCGCCGACTACTTGGGTTTTCGCGAAGCTCTGATCAACAGATGGGAGGTGGAGATTGCGGCGGTACCTGAACCGGCCTTGGTAGGCCAATACCTCAACGGTGATATTGATGTACCGCCTTCAGTTGATTTCATTGAGTATCTCTACCGCCTCGATCATCGACCAGATGAGTGGGATATGTCGGGAATCATCTCCAAATTTCCGAACAGAATCACCACCGACAATGAGCCCACTGACTACTATCCGATTGTTCGTGAGCTTGCCCTACTCAAGCGCAGTGAGCTAGAGAAGTTCAAGGAGCGGTTTCAGTTGTCTATCGAAAAAGCCCGCTCCAACGAGCTTGTTCTACCATATCGAATGGCATGTCCGCGCACCAACTGCGGGTTTGTTTTCATTTCAGTGACAAGGGACGCGCTACCGCATCGAAGAAAAGGGTTGCAAAATTACACTCTCGCTAATAAGTACGATTTGAAGCTCCCAAAGTGTATTGGTGTCTCAATCGCGGATGACGTCGATGGTTGGTATGCGGTTGAATGGCTCTATGTGGAGTTTCCATGGGAGCAGGATGCAGAGATGGAAGAATTGCTCCGAACTAACTATCCGTTTCGAGAAGTTAAGTACGGTGAGTTGCCTAGATATACTTATAGGGATGCAAAATAACAGTAGCGCCGCAAGCAGCGCGTTGAGCGGCCGTTACTGGAAAAACCAACTGCCCGAAATGTGTCGGGAAAAGACCATCGCAACCGGCAATTCCGTGCCAAGAGGAGACATTCAAGGTTCGGTTCTGGCGCTTGTGCTGGCAGGTTCTCGAACTGCGATCCCCGGAGGATATTATTTATCGTCGAATGCACAGAAAACACGGGTTAGATTTCTTCCTGATGACACGGCAACCGGAATATATGCACCCGGATGTGTTGAAAAGAGGAAACCGGGGCCAAAGCCCCGGTTTCCTCTACTTACCTTTCGGTTTTGGTGGTGAAATCCTAACGCGCTCTTTTTCGGTCGTTTTAGGGTGACTATCTGCATATTTCTTAGTCACAAACTCTCCGTTTTCAGAGCTGCGATGGACGGTTTTCTTAGGGCTGGTATTATTAGCCATGAGAATCTCCTTGTAGTGAATTGCAGAGGAAGGCGATCATAATTGAGGCTGTCCATATATTGACCTTTGCCAAAGAGGCGGGTTAATATCGGGTTGCGATCAGCGGGCAATTATGTCCGTTTTACCACTCTGGGCAGACCATCTGTCCAGAGCACCCCATCCACACAACGCATACCACATCTTGTGTTTTTAAAGCGTTGACATACATATTCTAGTAGTTCGTATCTGAAACCGCAACAATTGGTTTGTCAATTTATTCGCAGCATAAGAGCTTCATTGTTTTGATATCCTTCCATTTCTGGCGCTATGAGCGCATTGTGCATTTTCATTATCGAACAACCGGTAATAAGGCATTTTCAATAGCAAGCCTACATTTATCTATGCTTAATATTTTCTGTTTTCTCCTCCTTTTCAACCGCTCGGAAGGGCGCCACATTGAAGGTATTACTCATGGCAAGTAAAAAAATCTGTAGGGAAAATGGTACTGGAGAATTTAAATCAGAGAAAGAAACGCACAAGAAAGAAGCACACAAAGCGGCCAAATCTTCCGCTGGTTTGAAACGGTCTTCTGCAGGTTCAGTTAATACTCGTACAATTCATTCTGCACCAAAGAAAGGTTCGCTGAGTTTATCCGTGATACGAGACTCTGTGACTGGGGTTTTTGAATCCCGAAAAAAGTAAAAAATATGACTCATGCTCTTTACACAAGCAATATTTTCATCAATTTCCCGTTCGATAAAGATTACCTTGAGTTACGCAATGCAATGTTGTTTGCGATCTTTGATTGTGGTTTTGTTCCGAGGTGTGCTCTCGAAGAAGACAACGGTGGAAATGTAAGAGTTGAAAAAATTCACCGTTTAATAAAGGATTCAAAGTATGGCATTCACGACATTTCCCGGACGGAGTTGGACCCGAAAAATGATCTCCCAAGATTCAATATGCCTCTCGAATTAGGTGTGTTCCTTGGAGCAAAAAAATTTGGTAATGGCAGCCATAAAGACAAGAGTTGCCTCATCGTCGATAAAGAGCAATATAGGTATCAAAAATACTTATCAGACATCGCCGGACACGATGTAAGAAGCCACAAGAATAGTCCTGATAACTTGATACAGGTAATTCGCGACTGGCTCAAAACGGAATCCGGTAGAAAATCGATTCCGGGCGGTAAGGCAATCACTAATAAATTTTATCTGTTTAAAAGTGATCTTCCATCACTTTGTAAGAATGCAAAAATTGAAATGGATGAGCTCAACTATAACGATTATTCTAATTTTGTTTCCGAGTGGCTTATTAAGCTAACCAGTAAGAACTAAAATTCACGCCAAGATTTGCTTCAGCAAGCAGTCTTCACTTTCGGTTTTTTGCGAACAAGAGTTGTCGGCGTCGGTTTTGTGCTAGTTTGTAATCCATCCCTGTAGACGCTTCTTTTTTTGAATCTCGGTTAGTTCTCATTCGTAGAGCCTATGCCTCGGCGCGGGTCTCGCCAAGCAACTCATGCGTTGGAAGTCTCAGTTGTGCCAATAGGGGACGGCGGGGCTTAAGCTCCGAAACCGCCATTCGCGCATCCGTAACAGGTCGAGTCCTAGCTGTCAAAATCTCCTCCATCCGTATGCTATAGTAGTAACGGATGCGTTCGCGTAGTTGGTTGAGTACCTTCGTGGACTTCAGAGGAGGCAACGGCGCTGCGTCCCAATATAGTTGTCGAAAAACCAGCGCAGGTTGTTTGTTTGCGCGATCCACTACACCGAGTTAGGGAGCAGGTGTCGGAGTTAGGGCGAAAAACTGTCTCCCGATAACAAAGTTAGCCCTCTGATCGCTTACGCCGCCGCTAAACTTTCGTATCCCAAGGAGTGCACATGATCAAAGACGAACACACCAAGGACTTCCTTATTGCTGAGTACGAGTCGTCTTGGCAACAGGTACTTAACATTGATACGCGCCGCGGCACGTTTTCAAACTACTACAACCTCGGCTTTCTAGGAGTGCTGGCCTTCATCGTAAACTTTTGGAGCAGGCCAAATCCGATTACTTGGACGACGATGGTTCTAATTACAGCCGTCTTGGTCTTCTCATACCTGATTGCCAACGCGGTAATCAGAATACTTGAGTCCGAGCGGAAGGCCAATGTCCGGTACCGGAAGAAGATCAATCTGATCCGAGAGAACTTTCTCTCAGACATGACTGACCCGAATATCCTGCACTACATGCAACGGAAGGAACTTGGCATCAAAGACTTCTCCAACGATGAGAAGACTATCGATGCTGTAGGCGGGACGCTCAAGTATATATATAAGATGATCAACCTACAGAAGTGGGCATTAGTCCTCATCGGCGTCCTCTTGTGGGCCTCATTTTTATCCCCTTTCGTCGTGGGTTGCGTGGATTGCATTCAAAAGGGAGCCTAACCCAAACGTTGGGCGTCTGCTTTCAGAAAGTCTATCTGGCTGCTTTGTGTCGGTTGCAGCCATTTCGTGAGCGGTAACACAAGTAAGCGCTACTTATCAACAAGCCTACTTAGGGCTACTAGATTAAAACAACAAGGACCCGCATTTCTGTAAGTCCTTGTTTTATTTGGTGGGTCGTGAGCGGCTCGAACGCTCGACCTACGGATTAAGAGTTTAATCTTCCTTACGGCCCAACTATCCTTCATACCCGCTACGCGCTGGTACACAAACGGTCAAACTCATGAGGGACCTGATAACTTCGGTCATTAGGAAACTCCGGCCAGAGTATGTCATTAAGCAGCCGTTTATAGCTCTGCTTCGTCTACACCCCGTCTACATTAACAGCTCATTATTACCGTACACATAACTAAGTGCATGATTTATTTGGTGCTGTTGAGAGGAGTCGAACCTCCGACCTACTGATTACGAATCAGTTGCTCTACCAACTGAGCTACAACAGCGCGAAGGGAAATACAACGTTGTGGATTATAGAGGTTTGGTAAACGGCGAGCAATGTGAGGGACGAGCGTAAAGGGCGGCTTTTTCCACGGGGACTGACAAAAATGTTTTGAATATACTTTCGCAGCCTGAAAACTTGTAGTTGAAGCTGCTAAAATCGCCAATGGTGTTTGCTCTACCGCATCCCGTTAAAACTATCCCTATTTTCCCTTATTTTCGTCGATGTCCTGCAATAACTAGACTTTTTTACAGGTTTACGGCACACTTGCATCCATGGAAAATGACGCGTCCAAAACAAAAAAAATCCTCGTTCTTCATGGGCCTAACCTAAATCTTCTGGGAAAACGCGAGCCGGAGCTCTACGGAACGCTCACGTTAGGCGAAATTGACAGAAAATTAACGATATTAGCTGATAACGCAGGCGCGGAATTAATTCACTTTCAAAGTAACGCCGAGGGTGAGCTAATAGATCGGGTTCAGCTAGCGATGAGCGAGGGGATCGCTTTTATAATCATCAATCCCGCAGCCTACACACATACCAGCATTGCTTTACGTGATGCCTTTGCCGCAACCAGAATACCGTTCATCGAAGTGCATCTTTCCAATGTTTTTGCTCGTGAATCTTTCCGCAGGAGGTCGTATTTCTCCGATTTGGCGGTAGGTGTAATCAGCGGTTTGGGCCCTAAAGGATACGAACTCGCCTTGGAATATGCTTTAGAGGTAACAGCAGGCGTGAAGTTCGATAATCCCGCATAGCCTTATTGATATATATAAGATTGGGATGGCAGGGAAGCGGGTCATGAAAGAGGAGCTTCGCGGAATAGAAAGCAGACATGCGCCAGCGCGCTGAAAGATGGTGCAGCAATGGCAGGCATGTTGTTAAAGACGTAAAAGGGGACCGCCCCGGAGGCCTATTATGGATTTGAGAAAACTGAAGAAACTGATTGATCTGGTCGAGGAGTCGGGCATTGCCGAACTGGAAATTACCGAAGGTGAGGAGAAGGTGCGCATCAGCAGATCAACTTCATCCGTGCAAACCCAGGTAGCCCACGGCGGAACATCACCTCCACAGGGGACGCCGCCGAGTGCTGTTACCGCATCCACGGCGCTTACTACCGCTAACGCGGTAGCCGAGATCTTGCCAGAGGGTCATGTGGTGAAATCCCCCATGGTAGGAACGTTCTACCGTAGCTCCTCTCCCGGTTCCAATGCATTTGTAGAAGTAGGACAGACGGTCAAGGAGGGGGAAACGCTTTGCATCATTGAGGCGATGAAGCTGCTCAACGAAATAGAATCAGACAAGAGTGGCGTGATAAAGGCAGTCCTGGTGGAAAATGGCCAACCAGTAGAGTATGGCGAACCGCTATTCGTGATCGAGTGATCCTGCGCCAATGCGCATATAACGCGCGGAAAGACAGTGGGCAACTCCCATCTTCAGGAAATAATTTCCGGTAAATATGTTCGAAAAAATTCTTATAGCCAATCGGGGCGAAATCGCCCTGCGAATACAGCGTGCATGCCGGGAGATGGGCATCAAAACAGTCGCGGTGCATTCCCAGGCGGACGCTGACGCCAAGTATGTGAAGCTGTCCGATGAGTCGGTGTGTATCGGCCCAGCCCCATCAGCCCAAAGTTACCTTAATATTCCTGCCATTATCAGCGCGGCGGAGGTGACGGACTCGGAGGCTATTCATCCAGGCTATGGGTTTCTTTCCGAAAATGCCGACTTCGCCGAACGCGTTGAAAGCAGTGGTTTTGTCTTTATTGGCCCTCGCCCTGAAACGATTCGCCAGATGGGCGATAAGATCAGTGCCAAGAATGCGATGAAAAAAGCAGGTGTGCCTTGTGTTCCAGGGTCTAACGGCGGGCTCCCCGAGTCCCCTGAAGAGATCCGGGCCATTGTCCGCTCCATTGGTTATCCAATAATTATCAAGGCCGCAGCGGGTGGCGGCGGCCGCGGAATGCGGGTAGTCCATACCGAAGCCGCTTTGTCGAACGCGGTGATAATAACCCGGAACGAGGCACAGGCAGCTTTCGGTAATCCGACGGTCTATGCGGAAAAATATCTTGAAAACCCGCGCCACATCGAGTTCCAGGTTTTGGCGGACGCGCACGGGAATGCGATTTATCTCGGCGAACGAGAATGTTCGATGCAGCGCCGTCATCAGAAAATTCTCGAGGAAGCGCCTGCCTTGGGCATCCCCCCCAGGCTGCGCGACAAGATGGGCTCACGCTGCGCGGACGCATGCCGCCGCATCGGTTATCGCGGTGTAGGTACGTTCGAGTTCCTATTTGAGAAAAATGAATTTTATTTCATCGAAATGAATACGCGCCTGCAAGTAGAACATCCGGTTACGGAAGCAGTTACCGGAATTGATCTGGTACAAGCGCAAATTCGTGTTGCCGCAGGCGAAAAACTCAACATTCGCCAGCGGGATGTCGTATTGAAAGGACATGCCATCGAGTGCCGCATTAATGCCGAGGATCCTTATAAACTTACGCCGTCCGCTGGGCGTATTACGCAATACCACGCGCCAGGCGGACCCGGCATTCGCGTAGATTCCCATGTATACCATAACTATTTGGTGCCGCCTTATTACGATTCCATGATCGGTAAAGTGATTGCCTACGGAGACAACCGCGACCAGGCAATTGCAAGGATGCGCATCGCGTTGTCCGAAATGGTGATAGAAGGCATTAAAACGAACATGCCGTTACACCTCGACCTGTTATCCGACGCCGCTTTTCTAAATGGCGGCACCAGCATCCATTACCTGGAGCAAAAGCTTGCCAATTATAATAAGTCAGGCTAAAACGCAATCCATTTCGCGCCGCCTGAGCTATTTCAAGGCGGGTGAGCCAGCGTTCCACCGGACAGCCAGCTTGCGGTCACCTGTTTCTTGATATGGCCTGGATTTCGCTGGCTATAGAAACCGATAGCGCGCACGCCGAAGCCTTGGGTGACGCGCTGCTCGAACTGGGCGCGCTGTCAACAGACATACATGACGCCGCCAGCGGCACGGATCGAGAGCAACTCTTGTTCGATGAGCCGGGTGAGCCTTCCGAGAAAATCTGGCTCGCATCCGAACTTACCGCTCTATTCAACGAGGATGTTGATATCGCTTCCACTGTACAGGCTGCGGCGAACGCGGCCCAGCTTCCCTGTCAGCCCAGCTATCGCATTACACATGTGGAGGAGCAGGACTGGGTTCGGATGACACAATCGCAATTCACCCCGATCCAGATATCGTTCCGCCTGTGGATCGTTCCCAGTTGGCATGAAATACCCGATACCGCGGCGGTCAACCTGATACTCGATCCCGGATTGGCTTTCGGTACGGGTAGTCACCCCTCTACGCAACTGTGCCTTGGCTGGCTTGACGAAACGCTGCGGGGGGGTGAAGATGTTTTAGATTATGGCTGCGGTTCAGGCATACTTGCCATTGCCGCGTTGAAACTGGGGGCGGGTCACGTGGTGGGAATAGATATTGACCCGCAAGCCGTTGCCGCAAGCCGAGCAAATGCAATACTTAACCAGTGCGATGAAACAAAAGCGGAATTTTTTGCGACTCCCGTTACGGATCGGGCAGGGTCTAAAAATGGAGCATGGGCGGATGTGGTTGTGGCCAATATCCTTGCCAACCCGTTAATCGTACTGGCGCCGTTATTGATGCACGCCACGCGCAAGGGTGGACACATAGCGCTTTCCGGCATCCTCATGGAACAGGCGGAAGATGTGATACAGATTTATCGGCAATGGTTTGATATTCATATTACACGCGAGCAGGCAGGATGGGCTCTGCTCACCGGGACGAGAAAGTGAATTTGTTATAAAACCTACGGCTATGGCGCTCGTAACCCGTTGTCCTAACTGCGCGGCTGCTTTCCGCGTAACCCCTTTGCATCTGCAGGCGCATGGTGGTGACGTGCGCTGTGGACAATGCTCACAGGTATTTAACGGCTTTGCCACCTTGGCGACGGTGCAGGAACCGGAAGACCATGTGGCCATGCCAGAAACCGAGGAAATGCCAGAAACCGAGGCAGCACAAGAGGGTGAATCCGGAACCTCGCTTCAAAATAATCCGGATACGCTGGCTGTATCGGATGAAGAGAGTTTACCTTCAGCGCCAGCTCAAGAAGCAGCTCAGGATCAATCCGGTCCGGGCATGACAGCGCAGGCCGCGCCTGCTTCGGACTTGCCACCCATTGCGGAAGAATCAGCACCGCAAAGAGAAGGCGAGACCAGCAGCAGTGCTGCCGCTAGCGAAGGCGGGGAAAAACGATCTCCGCACAGGCCGGACGCGACCATTCCGCCGTCGGAAAATTACGCATGGGATAACTATGCTTTCGACGAGGTTCAGTTGCCCAAGGCCTCCCTGGCGTGGGGGATCGGCAGCCTTTTGTTGATTGTCATGCTGGCGGCCCAGGCTATCTATCTTTATCGTGTCGAGCTATCCGTCAACGCGCCAGCCACAAAGCCTTATCTTCAACGATATTGTGAACTGTTGGGCTGCACTATTCCCTCGTCGCAATATGCGAAGTTGCTGAATATCGAATCCTCCGACATGCAATCAGATACGCAGCAACCCGGCGTCATCACCCTGAGCGCCACAATACGCAATCATGCCCCCAATCCCCAGGCATTTCCATCTTTTCAATTAACGCTCATCGACCATCAGGACCAACCCCTCGCCAGCCGTAACTTTCCTCCCGAAGCCTATCTTGAAGACGCTGCCAGCCGTGGGAAAGTCATTGCGCCCAATGCCGAATTCAATGTAAAGCTTCACCTCGATAGCGGCACTTTGAACGCGGCCGGATACCGACTACTGTTACTTAATCCTCGTTCTTAGCCCGGATGTTTCATAAATTGACGCGCGCCCTTGCTGGTTTTTTGTTTCGTATGAAAATTTCGTTCAGTCGGGCGTATGAATAACTACGCCACTCTTTCACAAAATCTCCCTACAAAACAAAATCCTGCGCAATCATCACGTGAATTTATGAAACATCCGGGTTAGGAACATTGCACGGAGAGGTTTCGCCGAAAGGACCGGGGGCATAGGCGACGTGACGACGAATTGGTTTGTTCCGTTTGCGTCCGTGATCGAGCCCAACTCTCGTCGGTACTGCCTTACGTTGCGCCATCCAGCATATCGTGTCACTGCTTTTCACCGTGCTCCAAACGTACACTCCATCCCGCCCAGTTGCCGGATTTAGGTTAAAATCAGCATCCCGTCAAATCATCTTCGTCCTCTGGCAGAATGACACCTGAAGCTTTGATCGAAACCAAGGATCTCGGTTTTTCCTATGGGGATCGTTCCATTCTCAAAGGGATCGACATCACCATGTCGCGCGGCAAAGTCATCGCTATCATGGGGGGCAGCGGTAGCGGCAAGACTACCCTGTTGCGCCTTATCGGCGGTGCGATCCGTCCGTCCTCCGGTTATGTCAAGTTTGCCGGTAAGGTAGTGCATGAGCAAAAAAGGGATGAGCTTTTTCAGATGCGCCGGAAGATGAGTATGTTATTTCAGTTCGGCGCGCTGTTTACCGATTTGTCGGTATTCGATAATGTAGCTTTCCAGATGCGGGAGCATACCGACTTACCGGAATCCATGATCCGCGACCTGGTGCTGATGAAACTTCAGGCTGTCGGCCTGCGCGGTGCACATGACCTGATGCCGGCGGAACTCTCGGGAGGAATGGCGCGTCGGGTGGCATTGGCTCGCTCGATTGCGCTTGACCCGGTACTCATCATGTATGACGAGCCTTTTACCGGTCTTGACCCCATTTCGCTAACGGTCATCGGTAATCTGATCCGTCGTTTGACCGACGCGTTAGGCATGACTTCAATCGTCGTGACGCACGACGTGCAGGAATCGCTGAAAATCGTGGATTACGTGTACTTTATTGCAGACGGGGTGATCGCAGCACATGGCACCCCGGATGAAGTGCGCGGATCGGTGGCCCCCTTCGTACATCAGTTCGTGCATGGCGAAGAAGATGGTCCCGTCTCGTTTCACTATCCGGCTCAAGCCTATGCACGCGATCTGAAACTGGAGGGCAGTTTTGCCTAGGCGCATCGTTATCGGCATCCGGGGCGTTGGTCACCGTGTAATAGATAGCGTCTGGCGGCTGGGCTACGCCAGCCGCTTTTTCTTGCTGACTCTGCTGAAGTCGGGTACCAGCTTTCGGCGCTTCGGCCTGATTATCCGTGAGCTTTATTTTACGGGCGTTTTGTCGCTCATCATTATCGTTGTATCGGGGTTGTTCGTCGGCATGGTGCTGGGTTTGCAGGGTTATGAGACATTACAGCGATTCGGCGCCGAATCTGCTGTGGGTACAATGGTTGCATTGTCGCTTGTTCGGGAACTGGGACCCGTGGTGGCGGCGTTATTATTTGCCAGCCGTGCCGGCTCCGCCATTACTGCTGAAATCGGCTTGATGAAAGCCACCGATCAACTGGCAGCGATGGAAATGATGGCGGTGGATCCGATTGCACGGGTGGTTGCCCCCCGGTTCTGGGCGGGCGTAATTTCGATGCCATTACTTGCGGCAATGTTTTCCATCGTCGGGGTTTTTGGCGGTTATCTGGTGGCCGTAGTGCTTATCGGTGTGGATGAAGGGTCGTTCTGGTCACAAATGCAGGATGCGGTGGACTTCAGATACGACATCGTCAACGGTATCATCAAGACCTGTGTTTTTGGTGTGGCGGTGACGGCAATCGCAGTGTTCGAGGGTTACGATGCGGCGCCGACGGCTGAGGGAGTGTCCGGCGCGACAACCCGCACCGTGGTGACTTCCGCGCTGGCGATTCTGGGACTGGATTTTGTTTTGACCTCGGTCATGTTCAGGGGAATGAGCTGATGCAGCGGACAACAATGGATCTGTGGGTAGGCGTATTTGTCATGGCTGGTATAGGCGCGTTGCTGTTGCTGGCGCTGAAGGTGGGAAATCTTGGCACTTACAGCTCGGCAGCGAGCTATACGTTGACTGGAAGTTTTGAGAATATCGGCGGTTTGAAAGTCAAGGCGCCGGTAAAGGGTGCGGGCGTGGTAGTGGGGCGTGTAACGGATATCCAGTTCAACACCAAGACTTACGACGCAGTGGTAACACTGAGCATAGACAACCGTTATCAATTTCCGAAGGACACTTTCGCCAGCATTCTTACATCGGGCCTTTTAGGGGAGCAGTACATAGGCTTGGCGGCAGGCGGTGACGAGACAGCGCTGAAGAATGGAGATAAAATCATGAAAACCAATTCCGCGATGGTCCTGGAAGAAATGATCGGCCGGTTCCTGTTCGACAAGGCATCAGAGAATAAGAAAACGGACGACGACAAGAGCGGAAATGGTGATTAACAAAAATATCGTAATTTCGCATAATGTAGTGTGGTTAAAAAATTCTAGCGAGGGAATCATGAAGAAATATTTTAATACGTCTTTATTATTGGCGACTTGGCTCGTTACGCTCCCCGTATGGGCCATGGCGACCAGCCCGGATACCCTGGTGGATAATACGGCCCAGGAGGTGCTCGCGATCGTCCGGCAAGATAAGGACTTGCGCGCGGGCAATACCACCAAGATTCTCGATCTGGTGGAAGCTAAGATATTGCCCCATTTCGACTTTACCCGGATGACCCGGTTGGCGATGGGTAAGAATTGGTCCAAGGCTACGCCTGAGCAACAGCAGGTATTGGTGAAGGAATTTCGCACGTTGCTGGTACGCACCTATTCCAACGCACTGAGCAGCTATAGCGAGCATACCATTACGGTTGAGCCGCTGAAAGAGAAGGCGGGTGAGACCGATACCACAGTCAAGACAAAAGTGATAAACCAAGGTCAACAGCCGATTCCCATCGACTATAGTATGGAAAAGACAGGTGACGATTGGAAAGTCTATGATGTGACAGTGGCTGGGGTAAGCCTGGTAACCAATTATCGCAGCACCTTCAATAACCAGGTGCGTGACGGTGGCGTAGAAAAATTGATTCAAACGCTCGTGGAAAAAAACCGCGCCTTGGTTGCTGCCGATAATAAGGCTGCATCAGCGAAATAATCCATGATTGAAGATGCGGCTAGATTGGTTTTGCGCGAGGGCGGCGAACTGAGCGTTGAAGGCTCGATAACCATCAATAACGTTGTTGCGATGGTTGGGCAAGGCATTGCTCTGTTTGACCGCGATAATATGGTAATCGATCTGGCGCGTGTGACTGAGGTGGATTCTTCCGCCATAAGCATGTTGCTGGAGTGGCAGCGCGAGGCGGGTCGCCGCAATTGTCCTGTGCGCTTTGCCAATATACCGCTTAATCTGCGAAGCCTCGTGCAGCTATATGGTCTCTCCGAATTAATGCACGTCGCCTGATCGGTAACCGATCAATATCGGGCTCAAGTATCTTTTACATAGAGGCTTGTCCCTCGCGGATCTGCAATCCGTCCTGGCTATCTGGCCCATGTGTCAGGCCACTATCTTATCCAATTTCTCGATGATCCCGGCAATCGAAGTCAAACAGATGCACAAGCGCTTCGGTAAACTGCAGGCGTTGGCGGGTATCGACCTTGAAATAAAAACCGGGGAATTTTTTGCCTTGCTTGGCCCCAACGGCGCAGGCAAGACAACGCTTATCAACATTATTGCCGGACTAACCCGCGCCACGAGCGGCAGCGCCAGGGTAATGGGTTACGATGTCGTTGCGGACTACCGTGAAGCGCGACGCATGCTGGGCGTGGTGCCTCAAGAACTGGTGTTCGATCCCTTTTTTACCGTTCGAGAAACGCTTGCAATTCAATCCGGATATTACGGCTTAAAAAACAATAAATCCTGGATAGACGAAATAATTCACCATCTGGATCTGGCAGACAAGGCGGACGCCAACATGCGTACGCTTTCCGGCGGCATGAAGCGACGCGTGTTGGTGGCTCAGGCATTGGTGCACAAGCCCCCGGTCATCGTACTGGATGAGCCTACCGCAGGGGTTGACGTCGAGTTGCGCCAAGGCCTTTGGCGTTTTATCAGAGAGTTGAATCGTGATGGACATACCATCGTACTCACCACCCATTACCTTGACGAAGCAGAAGCCTTATGCAGCCGCGTCGCAATGCTGAAGCAAGGTAATATCGTAGCGCTCGATAGCATCAGAAATCTCATTAGCGGAATTTCCGGATGCTCGGTGCGGCTGCGGCTATCGCCCGATACGCTGCCTCCAGCCCTGCAACCTTTGATGAGCCGTTGTGAAGCAGAGTATTACATACTGGCGCTTGACGAATATTCCCAGCTTGAGCAAGTTATGGCGGCGTTGCGTATAGCAGGATCGCAAGTGCTGGAGATGCAGGTATTTCAGCCCGATCTCGAAGAGGTTTTCGTAAAAATCATGGAGGACGTTGAAATCAGGGAAGCGGTAGCCGTTCCCATCGCATGACCGGATTTCTTACGCTGCTCTATAAGGAATTGTTGCGATTCTGGAAGGTCGGGTTTCAGACCGTATTCGCGCCTATGGTGTCCACCCTGCTTTATCTCATGATTTTTTCTCATGTCCTGGACGCCCATGTGCAAGCCTATCCAGGTGTTGCCTACACTGTTTTCATGATTCCGGGCCTGATAATGATGGCGGTGCTTCAGAACGCTTTTGCCAACTCGTCGTCCAGCCTGATCCAGTCCAAGATCACCGGAAACCTGGTTTTTGTGCTGTTATCACCGCTATCCTACCAGGAAATATTTTTTGCCTATGTGCTGGCATCGGTAGTGCGTGGGCTGGCGGTGGGACTGGGCGTTTACCTGATAACATACGGATTTTTCGATGTTTCCTTATCCTCGTTTCCATGGATATTCATATTTGCCCTGATGGGCAGCGCGCTACTGGGCGCGTTGGGTCTTATTGCCGGCATTTGGGCTGAAAAATTTGATCACCTTGCCACATTTCAAAACTTCATCATTCTGCCGCTGACTTTTCTATCGGGAGTGTTCTATTCAATCCACTCCCTACCGCCTTTCTGGCGAGGCCTCTCCCACTTGAATCCGTTTTTCTACATAATCGATGGTTTTCGCTATGGCTTCTTCAGCACGTCGGATATTTCGCCCTATATCAGCCTTGGGATTGTGGCGATGTGCTTCCTGGCAGTATCATGGTTGACATTGCAGATGTTGAGCACGGGTTACAAGATCCGGCAGTAACGCTGGCTAGGGCTTTTCGGACTTAAAGAATTGCAGCGAAAAATGAACCAGCCGGATGCCTTTGCAGCCGATTTCCTTTGAGTCCCACACCCTGCGAAGGCCCAGCGGTAAGGATTTGCATAGTTCAATAAATATAACGGACAACGCAAAGGTAAATCCAGGCAGTTGTCTTTAAGAATTCCAAGAGAATCATTTATATAAGGAAGAGAAGGATGGTTACGCCAGAAAGCATTAAAAATCACATCGAAAGTTCCTTGCCATGCGAACTGGTGCATGTAGAAGGGGATGATGGTCATCATTTCAGCGCCATCATTGTAAGTGCTGAATTCCGTGGGAAAAATATGGTGCAGCAGCATCAGCTTGTTTACCGCGCGCTCGGCGACAGGATGAAGCAAGAGATCCATGCGCTATCCATGAAAACCCACACGCCCGAACAATGGGCGGAAATAAACCCGAGCTAGGAGTCCGTCGGACCTGAAGAATCGCAGCGAAATATGAAGCCGATTTCCTTTAGTCCGACAGGCCGCCAAGCCCCGCCAATATCTTGGATGTGGATAGCTGGCGCGAGGGTGCATCAAGAAGAAGCTAGAAGCGCACCTGCGCCGTATAAGGAATTCTTAGACAGAAGAGCCGGGCTTGAAGGCAAGGTCTTCCGCAGGAGCTGAGGCTCAGCTCCTGCAATTACACACTGGGAGCCAAGGCGGCCCGCATTTTCTGCATGGCTTTGGCTTCAATCTGGCGGATTCGCTCCGCAGACACGCCCAGTTCGCCAGCGAGATCATGCAGCGTGGCGGGGTCTTTTTCCCGCAACCAGCGGGCTTCAATGATGCGGCGGCTGCGTGTGTCCAGGCCGGATAGCGCCTGTTCCAGACCTTCCCCGCGCAAACGCGTGTTCTCTTCAGCTTCCAGCAACTGCCGAGGCTCTGAACCATCAGTAAGATAAGCGATGGGGCTGAATGCCTCATCGTCATCCTCATCAGATAAAGGTTCGAGGGAAATGTCCCTTCCGCTGAAGCGGGTCTCCATTTCCACCACTTCTTCGACCTTGACGCCCAGCTGCTTGGCCATCGCGCTGACCTCTTCCGGATTCATGGTGTCCAGCACCGGCTTCATGCTGCGCAGGTTAAAGAACAGCTTACGTTGCGCTTTTGTGGTGGCAATTCTTACCAGCCGCCAATTACGCAGTATGAATTCGTGGATTTCCGCCTTGATCCAGTGCACTGCAAACGATACCAGTCTCACGCCGCGTTCGGGATCATAGCGTTTGACCGCTTTCATAAGGCCAATATTGCCTTCCTGAATCAAGTCGGCCTGGGGTAGGCCATACCCTTTATAACCGCGAGCAATGGCGATCACTACGCGCAAATGCGACAGCACCAGTTGGCGGGCTGCGTCGATGTTATCTTCATCCCTCAGGGACCGCGCCAGACGAATCTCTTCTTCCTGAGAAAGAATTCCGAAGCGGTTGGCAGACTGGATGTAGCTTTCGATGCTGCCGGCTGAAGGTATGGCTAAAGCGAAGTTCATGTATCCCCCTGGTTTCTCATGAAGTTAACCTATTCCAATAAGAGCGTCAACAGTTTTGAAAGTTCCTCTCGCATAGTTTAAGTTGATGAATTATCTCGGTTCTACTTGCGAGAGATGATTCGCGACCGATAACCAGGCTCCCGCCCAGCCAAGCCCTGCCGAGAGAAGCAACAGGCTCAGGCTATCCTCGAGAGAGAGGTGATAGAGACGAAAATTCACCTCGTACAGTTGCAACAAATCCTTCAGTTGGTCATCCGTGAGATAAATTCCCGCAGAAATGATAAGCCATGCTGCAGCACCGCCAACCATCCCTTGCAAGGCCCCAAAATACAGAAAAGGGCGCCGAACGAAGCCTGTGGTTGCACCGATCAGCTTCGCAACCTCTATTTCATCTTGCATCGTCAGGATTTGCAGACGTATCGTATTAAAGGCTACGGCTATCAGCGAAAAGCTCAGCAGCGCGCCAAGCAATAACACCGCCAGATGGCCCAGCTTGAGCAAGGCATCCAGCCGCTTGGCCCAAGCCGAGTCAACCTGCGCGTATTCGACCTGCGGCAATTGCCCCAGTTCCATACGCAATGCTTCCAGCCCTTCGGGCGTAAGCGCTCTCGTACTGACAACGAAAGCGTCCGGAAGCGGATTTCGCTCGAGGTCATTCATTACATCAGCCAGCCCGCTTTCCTGCTTGAGTTGATCAAGGGCACTATCCTTGGAAACGAACTTGAAGCTTGCCACAGGAGGGTGTTGTTCCAGGTACGATTCGATTTTCGCCACGTCATCCTTATCTGCGTCCAGCCTGAGGAACAGGCTCAATTGCGGCGCTCCCGAAACTTGACCGGAGAGGGCCTGGAGGTTTTCAAGCAGCACGTAAATTCCGGCGGGAAGACTGAAAGCGATTCCGATCACGGCAATGCTGAGCAGGCTACCAAGTGGCGCACGCCCCAGCCGTTTGAATGCAAGAGCGAGAGCGTGCAAGTGATGGAAAAGCCAAACGTTCATGTCGCCAGCTCACCATGATTGAGTGTCAAAATGCGCTGCTGCATGCTGCCCAGCAGCTCGACGTCATGGGTAGCTATCAATATCGCCACGCCCACCTGATTGAACGACACGAACATGTCCATGATATCTCTCGCGTAATCGGCGTCAAGGTTGCTGGTTGGCTCATCCGCGATGAGGATGGAGGGCCTGTTGACTATGGCGCGTGCAATGCACAGGCGTTGTTGCTCACCCCCTGAAAGCGTGATGGGCCAGGCTTTTTCCCTGTTCAGCAAGCCTACCTTGTCGAGCGCAGCGCGTACCCGTCGGGTCGCTGCCTTGGAACCAAACCCGCTTATTTGCAGGGGCAGCAGTACATTCTGGAAGACATTGCGGTCGAACAGGATTTTTTGATCCTGGAACACCAGCCCGAGATTGCGCCGCAGAAAAGGAATTGCACCGCCCTTAAGCGTGCTGACCTTCTGGCCGTTGACGATAATGCTGCCCGAGGTAGGGCGCTCGATGGCCGCAATAAGCCTCAGCAGCGTAGTCTTGCCCGCGCCCGAATGGCCGGTAATCAGGGCCATTTCACCTGCCTCAAGGCTAAAACTGATATTCTTGAGTGCTTCGTAGCCGTTCGGATAACGTTTATAGACTTGGCTGAAGCTAATCATTGATTGCTGGAGTTATACCGTTGACCCGAATTTCCACTCGCTTGGTTCTCTCAATCAAAAAGTGCCTCGACAAATTCACTTGCGACAAACGGCCTCAAATCATCAAGGCCCTCACCCACGCCAATAAAACGGATGGGTAGTGGCGTTTTTTTCTGGCGTTGCCTGGCGATAGCGGCGATTACCCCCCCTTTTGCGGTACCATCGAGCTTGGTGACGATGAGTCCGGTAAGACCCAGTGCGTCGTCAAAGGCTTGCACCTGAGCAACCGCGTTCTGGCCGGTGTTGGCGTCAAGCACCAGCAGCGTTTCATGAGGGGCGCCCGGCTCGGCCTTGGCGATGACGCGCTTGACTTTCTTGATTTCCTCCATGAGATGCAGTTGCGTGGCTAGCCGCCCGGCGGTATCCGCGAGCACGATATCGATGCCGCGTGCTTTCGCGGCATTAACCGCATCGAATATCACCGCAGCCGGATCGCCCTTTTGCTGGCCGCTATTCTCCTGGGCGATAACGGCGACATTGTTGCGCTCGCCCCAGGCTATCAGTTGTTCACGTGCGGCGGCACGAAACGTATCGCCGGCAGCAAGCAGAACGGTCTTTCCCTGTAACTGAAAATAATGGGCAAGTTTTCCGATGGAGGTAGTTTTCCCCGCGCCGTTCACGCCAGCCAGCATAATGATAAAGGGCTTGCTCGTATTCGGGTCGAGAGGCTGCACCAGTGGCTCAAGTAAGGCAGCGAGGGCTTCCTGCAATGCCCCCTTGAGTTGCGCCGCGTCGGTAAGGCCTTTCCGTTTGACTTCGCTGCGCAGTTCGCCAAGCAGCCACGTGGTTGCATTTACGCCAGCATCCGCGGTGAGCAGTATCGTTTCCAATTCCTCATAGAGCGCGTCATCTATTTTACCACCGCCGAGCAGGCCGGACAGGCGTCTACCCAGGTTATCCCGGGTACGGGAGAGCCCCTGCCTGACTCGCGCCGACCAATTCGTTGACGCGGGTTCCGCAGGGGCAGCGCTATTTTTGGATTTAAAGAAACCTGGCATTCTGGTAGGCTGTCAATATGAGTCAAAATTCATGCTTGGAAATTGCAAGACGATCTGTTCCCAATTTTATTCCGTTTACCCGGACTTAGGTTATTAAAAAAATGATGATTTGTCGTCGTGTTACTGTTCTTTCATCTGCCTTCCGGGCTATTGCCATGGTATTCGGGATGGTATTCGTTTCGCTGGTTTCGGCAAGCCCCATCGCTGTCACGCAGGAGGCTACTACGCATGAGTACAAGCTCGGCAACGGGCTTAAGCTGATCGTCAAGGAAGATCATCGCTCACCGGTGGTAATCTCGCAAATCTGGTACAAGGCGGGAAGCATTGATGAAGTAAATGGCGTTACCGGCGTGGCCCATGTGTTGGAACATATGATGTTCAAGGGTACGAAGAAATTTCCCGGCAGCGAATTTTCGACGCTGATCGCGGCGGCAGGCGGACGCGAGAATGCTTTCACCAGCCGCGATTACACCGCCTATTTCCAACAGTTGCATAAGTCCAGGCTGCCGCTGGCGATGCAATTGGAATCTGACCGGATGCGCAACCTGGTGCTGACAAAAGAGGAGTTCGCCAAGGAAATCGAAGTGGTGATGGAGGAACGACGACTCCGCACCGATGATCAACCGCGCGCGCTGGTGTATGAGAAAATGACCGCGACTGCTATCCAGTCGCATCCTTATCGGCGCCCCGTAATAGGCTGGATGAACGATCTGGAGAACATGAGTGTCGGCGATGCGCAGGAATGGTACGACCGCTGGTACGCACCCAACAACGCCATCCTGGTCGTGGTAGGCGACGTAAATCCGGGAGAAGTCTTTGCTTTGGCACAAAAATATTATGGACAGATCAAGTCGCGCACGCTATTGCCACTGGATAAACGCAAGCCCCAAGTCGAGCCGAAGCAGCTGGGCATCAAGCGGCTTACGGTAAAAGCCCCGGCACGGCTGCCATACCTCGCGATGAGTTATCACGCCCCGGTATTACGCAATCCCGCGACCGATTGGGAGCCTTATGCGCTGGAGATGCTGGCTGGCGTGCTTGATGGCAACGAATCGGCGCGGCTCAACAAGGAGCTGGTGCGCGAGCGGCACATTGCGAGTTCGGCAGGTGCAGGCTACGACTCAACCGGGCGTGGTCCCGGCATGTTTTATATCGATGGCACCCCGAGTGAAGGTAAAACCGTGGCCGACCTGGAAGCTGCCTTGCGTGGAGAAATAGAAAAACTTGTGCGTGACGGCGTAACCGACGAGGAACTTGCGCGGGTCAAGGCCCAGGTCGTTGCCAGCCACGTCTTTCAGCTCGATTCGATGTTTGCTCAGGCGATGCAGATCGGCCAGATGGAAAGCATTGGATTGTCATATCGTGACGTGGATACGATGTTAAAAAAGCTGCAGGCTGTTACTGCCGAGCAAGTGCGTGACGTAGCAAGAAAATATTTGATGGATGACAGTCTGACAGTTGCCATACTGGACCCCCAACCGCTGGAACAGAAGCCTCCCTCTGCTGCACCCGCCGGGTTGAGGCATTGATGCTGCAACCTTGATCTGTTCGTTTCCTGTCCTGAATTCGAAAAGCGCTTTTTTAGAGAGGCTGCGATGCATGTGATGCGCTTGATATTTTTCCTGTTTTTGGGTGTATTTTCCCAATGGGCTTTTGCCACCCTGCCGATCCAGCATTGGCAAACTTCTTCCGGTGCCCGGGTATATTTCATCGAAAGCCGTGATTTGCCGATACTCGACATCAGCATTGATTTCAGCGCGGGCAGCAGTACTGATACCCGCGACAAATCCGGCCGCGCTGCCATGACCCTGCATTTGCTGGATCTTGGCGCAGGCGGGTTAAGCGAAGATCAGATTGCAAAAGGGTTGGCCGATATCGGCGCTCGACTCAATAGTCATTTTGACCAGGATCGCGCGGGCATTGCTTTACGTACTTTGAGCAGTGCGCGTGAGCGCGAGCAGGCGCTGGATATATTCCGTCGGGTCATACAGCACCCCGAATTCGACGCGAAAGTGATGGAGAGGGAAAAAGTCCGTGCGATTGCGGGATTGCGCGAAGCGGATACCAAACCGGGCACCATAGCTGACCGTACGTTGATGAAAATGCTATACGGCGACCATCCATACGGTCTACGCGGTTCGGGTGAAATCGATAGTGTGAGCGCGCTGCAGCGCGAAGATCTCGTGAATCTATATCGGTCTCTCTATTCCGCTCCAGACGCAGTGGTGTCCATCATGGGAGACATGAGCCGTGCGGAAGCGGAAGCCCTTGCGGAATCGCTAACGAAAGAGCTTACGCAAGAAAAGTCCCCCTATAGTCTGCCGGACGTGGCAGCGCCGGTTGCGGATATCAAGAGAATTGCTCATCCGGCCACTCAAAGCCATATCCTTATCGCTTATCCCGGACTCCGCCGCGATGATCCCGATTATTTTCCGCTGCTCGTGGGTAACCACATCCTCGGCGGCGGCGCATTTACCTCGCGCCTGATGGAAGAAATTCGCCAAAAACGTGGATTGGCTTACAGTGTTCATAGCCAATTTTCACCGCTGAGAAAAAAAGGACCATTCGAAATCGGCTTGCAAACCAGGAAAGATCAGTCGGAGGAAGCGCTCGCGCTGACGCAGAAAGTGCTGGCGGATTTTGTCACTGGCGGGCCTACGGAAAAAGAGCTTACCGCAGCCAAGCAGAACATTATCGGCAGCTTTCCGTTGCGCATAGACAGCAACAAGAAAATTATCGGGTACCTGGCAATGATCGGTTTCTACAACCTGCCTCTAACCTATCTGGATGATTACGTTAAATCAGTGGAAAAAGTAACCGTTCCCCAGATCAAGGAAACGTTTCAGCGCCGCATCAATCCAGCGGGAATGGTCACTGTTGTGGTGGGGGCCGAGGAAAAAAAATAGATTTCATAGTGAACCGTACTTTCACCTAACAGCCTGTCCAACTTAAAGAATCGCAGCGAAAAAGCGGCGAAATATGAATCGGCCAGACGGCTTTTGCAGCGATTGCTTTAAGCCCGACAGGCTGCTAGCAGCGGTTTTCCGTTTTTCAGCACTGCATGATGAGAAATAAAATACGCGTCATAGGTGGCGTATGGCGCAGCCGCATAATTACTTTTGATAGTTTCGCAGACCTCAGGCCGACCCCCGACCGTGTACGCGAGACCGTTTTTAACTGGTTAGGGCAGGATATGAGCGGGAAACACTGCCTTGATCTGTTTGCAGGCAGCGGGGCGATGAGTTTCGAGGCTGCGTCACGTGGGGCGACGCGTGTGGTAATGGTGGAGTCCGACCCCGGCGTAATGAAGACGCTGAAAATCAATATGCAGAAGTTGGGAGCAGAACGAATCGAACTGATATCGATGGATGCGTTAAAATTCCTCGATTCCGATAGGCGCCAGTTTGACCTGATTTTTCTTGATCCTCCTTATCGGCTGGGCCTGCTACCCAGACTATTATCGAGCCTGCATTCCCATCTTTCGGTCAGCGGGCTGGTTTATATAGAGAATGACAGCCTCCCGGAGGCGGACGCGGATGATTGGCTGGTGTGGCGCCAAGGGCAGGCCGGCAAGGTTCGTTACCAACTACTAAAATCAAAAAAGAATGGATAAAGCGGTATACCCTGGTACGTTTGACCCCATTACACGCGGTCACGAGGATTTGGTTCGGCGGGCGTCGGGCCTGTTTGATCGAGTGGTGGTCGCGGTAGCGGTGAGCAGTGGAAAAAAACCCTTCTTTACGCAGCATGAGCGCGTGGAAATGGTGCGTGAGGTACTGGCGGACTGCCACAACGTCGAGGTGACCGCATTCTCTGGCTTGTTGATGGAATTTGCGCAACAGCAGAATGCGAGGGTTATCTTGCGGGGTCTGCGCGCCGTATCCGATTTCGAATATGAATTTCAGATGGCAGGGATGAACCGCAGCATATATCCCGGTGTCGAGACCATGTTTTTAACGCCATCGGAGCAATACATGTTTATCTCCGCCACCATTGTGCGGGAGATCGCGCAGCTGGGCGGAAGCGTGGACAAGTTTGTGCACCCGTTGATTGCCGAGCAGTTGCGCATCAGAATCAAAACCTAATCCTTGAGGTCGGCATGGCTTTAATGATCACTGACGAATGTATCAATTGCGACGTTTGCGAGCCGGAATGTCCCAATGATGCCATTTCCCAGGGGGAGGAAATCTATGTGATAGATCCCGCCCTCTGCACCGAGTGCGTCGGACACCACGAAGTCTCGCAGTGTGTGGAGGTATGCCCGGTGGACTGCATCATCCTCGACCTGGACATTACTGAGACGAAGGAACAGCTGTACGGAAAGTACCTTGCTCTTATCGGGCGCGCGCAGCAAGTTCCTCAGGAATAGGGTAGCGTCTCGGCCCAAAGATTGCAGTGCCTACGCGCACCATGGTCGCGCCTTCCTCAATGGCGATATCAAGATCCTCGGACATACCCATTGAGATCGTATCGACGTCATAGCCAGCCTGCTTCAGCTGATCGTAGGCTTCCCTCACCATGCGAAACTGGCTGCGTTGCAGTGCGGTTGCTCTGGTAAGCTCGGGAATAGCCATTACGCCCCGTAGTTTCAGGTTGGGCAACTCCACAACATGCGCCGCCAGGTCGAGAATCTCCTCGGGCGCTATGCCACTCTTGCTATCTTCTCCGCTCACATTTACTTGCAGGCATATCTGAAGGGGAGGCAACGACTCTGGCCGGTCTTTCGACAAGCGGTCGGCTATCTTTTTCCGGTCTACGCTATGCACCCAGGCAAAATTTTCTGCTATGCGTTTTGTTTTATTGCTCTGTATCGGACCGATGAAATGCCACTCGATCGGAAGATCGGCGAGCGCTTCGATTTTTACCAGCGCTTCCTGGAGGTAGTTTTCTCCGAAAATAGTCTGTCCGGCGGCAAAGGCTTCACGCAGAGATTCGGGAGGATTGGTTTTGCTTGCGGCTAACAGCGTAATAGCTTCAGGTTGCCGTCCTGCCGTGCTCGCAATATCCGCGATATGAGCTCTTATTTTATGCAAGCCCAAGGCGATGGTTGTGGTATTTGGTTCCATTCTGACTTTTTATTTACCGGTTACTCTGGGCGATTGACCCATGAGAATTTAAAAAATGGTTTGAGAGAGCAGGAGCATAGTAGAACTACTCATCTTTACGGTCAAGCCGCCACGCGCGGGAGAACCCAAAATCGGCTCGCTATTCATCTTCGGCTTTCCACGTCCACGGGTTGAGCAATCGAACCTCGCTCGACTCAAAATCGGCCAGGTTTCGTGTGACGACAGCCATTCCATGCACCAGCGCAGTTGCTGCTATCAGTCCATCTCGGACCGGCCGAGGATCGGGAATATGAAGTCTTGCGCTACGCTGCGCAACGGCAAAATCGATGGGCAGGATGCGGCCGGCAAATGCCGGTATAACGTGGCTATCCAGCCATATCCTGAACACAGCACCTTGCGCGGGGTCGCACCGCTCAGCCAGTAATACACCAATTTCCAGTTCCTGAACGGTGATTGCCGACAAGTACAAATCAGCAGCATCAACACTTTCCGCCCAGCTTGCAACTTTCGCATCAGCTTTGCCGAGTCGAACCTTTCTTAACTCGGAAACAACGTTGGTATCAAGAACAAACATCAGGAAAAGTGCGCAGCTTGAGCAAGGTCCTGGAGTTGCGGAATCTCGAATGTAGCGTCTTCAATACCGGGCATTGCCAGAAGGTCGGCAATTTTCTTACGCCCCCCGATAATCTTGCGATAATCCTCGATGCTAAGCAGCACATGCGCGGGCCGGCCGCGATCCGTAATGAAAACCGGGCCACTCAAACTGGCTCTCTTCGCTTTGCTGGCGTCCTGGTTGAACTCCCGGCTGGATAACGTCGTGATAGTCATTCCGCACCTCATTAATCTCTTAATGTATGTACGTTACTACAATGTTCAAGCCAGTACAATAATTCGCGAAAAGAACCCTTCTTTTGCTAACGCTCAAACGGACATAAAGTAATAATCGCGCCGAATAGCTGCTTCATATCGGGTTGGATATAGCATAGCGGAGGGGGGGAATGCTTGACGAAAAAGAATAACCCACGAGACGCCGTCCTCGACGGTAACCGTATAGGAAAAAAGCGTGGCCGAGGCAAAGTGTTAATAGGTTTTCCGGTCCACTTCTCCCCGCTATGAGCCCTGGGGGAACGCTTCCGCCATATCAGTAAATGACTTTGACATTCTCCGCATCGAAATGCGCTGATAGCGACTGCAGGAGATTATCCTGAAGACGTACACGCCAGGCATCGCCCAGTTCAAGCTCGCACATAGCATCCCGGTTGTGATAAACGACCCGCACAGGGCAGGACAATTTATCGTCGTCTTTCGTATTACCGGAATTGCCGTTATTTGTGCTGTGACGATGAGGCGCAAGCAATTCCTTCAGTTTTATGGCGTTCGATGGACCATTGCCATTGCAATGAAGCTCCATACGCTTGGCGAAGCGAGTGCGAGCGCTGTTCAAGTCATACAGCTGGTCGGCGGTAATGCGCAGCGTGCTGCCATACTCATCATCGCCGCCTCTGCCGTTCACTTTGGCCTCAACTATCAGCAGCTGATCTTCTTTCAGCCATGTCCGCACAGACTCGAATAATTCGTTGTACACGACCAGTTCCACCCGTGTGCTGCCGTCGTCCAACACAATCACTCCCATTCTGCCCCGACGGGTCACCTGCGTGCGTATAGCGTAGACGATTCCCGCCAGTAACTGTATTTCCCGCTGGGAGTTCAATCGATCCAGGCGGGTGCGTACAAATGGTTTCAGTTCTTCCGCATACGCGTGGAATGGATGCCCGCTCAAGTAGAGGCCTAATGCCACCTTTTCATTTTTCAACTTCTCCTTTTCCGGCCAAGGCGGCACGTTGATCAGGCTCGGCCCGGTGTCGCTATCAGCTTCGCCAAACAGGCTTACCTGATTGACTGCGCGATCCGCCTGTTCCGCGGATTCAAGCGCGATACCGACCGAGGCCAGCAGGCGGGCCCTGTGAGCGTTGACCGAATCAAAGGCGCCGGCACGGATGAGCGATTCCATCACGCGGCGATTGACAATGCGCTTGTCGACCCGTTGGCAGAAATCGAACAAATCGCTAAAGGGCCCGCTTTTGTCGCGCACCTTGATAATCGCTGCAATAGCGGAGCTCCCCGTTCCTTTTATCGCGCCAAGACCATATCGGATGGTTTTTTTGTCTACGGGAACAAAGCGATAGTCGGACAGGTTAATATCGGGCGGCAACATGATAAGCCCGTTGGCCACGCTGTCCTCGAAGAACGAATTCACCTTGTCGGTATCATCCATATCCGCGGACAAGGTGGCAGCCATGAACTCCGCTGGATAATGTGCCTTGAGGTAGGCGGTCTGGAAGGCGATCAAAGCATAAGCTGCGGCATGCGACTTATTGAATCCGTAACCCGCGAATTTCTCCATCAAATCGAAGAGTTCGGCGGCGATACGCTCGGTCAAGCCGTTCTTGGTCGCTCCCGCAACAAAGATGTCGCGATGCAAAGCCATTTCCTCAACCTGTTTCTTGCCCATTGCCCGTCGCAGCAGGTCGGCGGCGCCGAGGCTATATCCTCCTATCACCTGGGCGATTTGCATCACCTGTTCCTGATAAACCATCACCCCATAGGTAGGCTCAAGTATGGGCTTCAGCCGTGGATCAAGGTATTCCACGCGCTTGCCATGCTTGCGTTCCGTAAACTCGGGGATCAGCGCCATCGGTCCCGGACGGTACAATGCCACTAATGCGATAATGTCCTCGAAACGGTCAGGCCTTGCCTTCTGCAGCAAATCCTTCATGCCGCGCGACTCGAACTGGAACACGCCCACGGCATTGCCCTGCCGTAGCAGGGCGTAGGTGGCCGCATCGTCCAAGGGCAGATTTTCCAGGGAAAAGGAGTCGGAATGCCGAATACCGGACTCGGCAGCAGGCTTGCTTGCATCGGTTGCGATTGGTGCGGATTCTTCTTCCGCAGCGTCGCGATTACGCTGCCTGATGTATCTGACAGTCCAGTCGAGTATGGTCAAGGTCCGCAGCCCCAGGAAGTCGAACTTCACCAGCCCGATTTTCTCCACATCGTCTTTGTCGAGCTGGCTTATTACCGACTCGCCCGAATCTGTACAGTAGATGGGGCAGAAATCGGTGATCTTTCCCGATGCAATCAATACACCGCCGGCGTGCATCCCGACATTACGTGTGAGCCCTTCAAGCCGTTCAGCCAGTTCCAGCAGATTACGCACCTCTTCTTCGGCCTGCGCCCGCTCATTCAGCTGCGGTTCCTCTTCACGTGCTTTTTTGAGGGTCATGCCGATTTCAAACGGCACCAGCTTCGCCAATTGGTCGACAAAGCTGTACGGTAGATCCAGCACGCGTCCAACGTCACGCACCACCGCCTTTGCCGCCATCGTCCCGAAAGTGGCAATCTGGGAAACACTCTCAGCGCCGTATTTCTGTTTTACATAGTCGATGACATTTTCGCGTCCGTCCTGGCAGAAATCGATATCGAAGTCAGGCATGGAAACACGTTCCGGATTGAGAAAACGCTCAAATAGCAGGTCATAGCGAAGCGGGTCGAGATCGGTAATACCCAGCGAATAGGCCACCAGCGAACCCGCGCCGGAGCCCCGGCCCGGCCCTACCGGCACGCCATTGTGCTTGGCCCAATTGATGAAGTCGGCGACGATCAGAAAATACCCGGCGAAACCCATCTGTATGATGACATCAGCTTCGAAATCCAGCCGGGCGTAATACTTGGGCATTTCCGCGTCACGCTGGACGGCATCCGGAAAAAGCGCATTCAGGCGCACTTCCAGACCTTCTGCTGCCTGGGTACGCAGATACAGCTCCAGGCTTTCACTATTGGGTGTGGGAAACAGTGGCAGGCGATTGACCCCCAATTCGAGCGCGAGATTGCAGCGCTTGGCAAGTGCCACAGTGTTGGCCAGTGCGGATGGGATGTCGGCGAACAATTCGGCCATTTCAGCCTGAGTTTTAAAGTATTGCTCTTCGGTGCAATTCTTTGGACGTCGGCGATCGCCCAACACATAGCCTTCTGCGATACAGACCCGCGCCTCGTGCGCCCGATAGTCTTCAGGATTCAAGAACTGAACCGGGTGTGTCGCCACTACCGGCAAACGCAGGGCAGACGCCAACATCAGTGAGCGTTGCACCAGAGCCTCTGCATTGGGATGTCCTGCCCGCTGCACTTCGATATAGAAACGGCCGGGAAAAAGGTCAGCCCATTCTCGTGCCAGCTGCTCCGCCTGATCGGGATCGTTCTGCAGCAGCATCAGGCCGATTTCGCCAGAGCCTGCTCCCGACAATGCGATCAGCCCCTCTGCTCCACTTCCCCCATCAATTCGCTCAAGCCAGGATTTCCTGACTTCTGCGCGTCCACGGTGCTGGTTTTCACGGTAGGCACGCGACAGAAGGCGGCACAACAGCAGATAACCCTGGTATGACTGGCACAGGAGCAAGATACGCCCGGGTTTGTCCCGATCGGATTCATTACTGATCCAGACGTCGCAGCCGATAATCGGCTTTATTCCCTTCTTGCGGGCTTCCTGGTAAAACTTGACCAGGCCGAACAGATTGGAAAGATCGGTCAGCGCCAGTGCCGGCATATCATCCGCTACTGCTTTTGCCACAGCCTCGTCGATTCGCACTATACCGTCTACCACGGAAAACTCGCTGTGCAGGCGCAAATGAACGAAAAATGTAGATGTAGGCATGTTGCTCAAGGGTGCTCGATATTCGGAATTAATAGCGGATTGCGGAAGCGCAGTTCCTGAATCAAGTGATCAATCAAAATAGCGTAAAAACTGAAATTCAATTTTACACCGGTGGAAGCCTTCCATTGCCCACCTCACCTTAACTCTGGCTAACTATGAACTTCTGGAACCTGAAGATGCACGAGTCACGGCAAGCAAGAAACCGAAATGCCACATGCGGATACGGATTGAGGCTGGAAAGTACAATCATCGCCAGTTATCCGTCGATAGAAGAAATCCCATTATGGGAAACAGCTGTAGCCGGTAACGGCAAGGAAAGTGTTGATTACAATGGGTGGCGTTGCGTTGTTTTACCGAGCTGCTAAGAAGCCCGGAGTTCGGATAGACTCGTTTGCGAACCGTAGTGCAGCCCAACCTCCTGCTCCCTGAAAAAACTTATAATCCTTTCCGGCAGCCACGTCAGCCTGCCGGGAAATGGCGAGTCCAGGAATCCTGCATGCCCGCCTTCTTCGGGAAACTCCAGAATGACCGCGGGTGAAGTATCTTCCGGCCGGGGCAATGCAGAAGCCGGCATAAACGGGTCGTTACGCGCATTAATCACAAGTGTTGGCACGAAGATATGCTTGAGCCACGGCTTGCTGCTGGATAGGTTCCAGTAATCTTCGGCGTCGCGGAAGCCGTGCAGTGGCGCAGTCACGATATTGTCGAACTCATATAGTGTAGTGCACGCTGCTAACGCGGCCGAATCGAACAGGCCGGGATAACGATCCAGCTTATCCAGCGCCTTGCGCTTCAGGGTATCGAGAAAATGACGGGTATAAAACAAATTGAAACCTGAAGCCAGCGTCCTGCCCGCGGCTGCCAAATCCAGCGGTACGGAAACCGTTACAACACCATCGAGTAACGCGCGGGCTTGCTTACCCTGTTCACCCAGCCATTTCAGCAAGGCATTGCCACCCAGCGATACCCCGACCGCAAAAACAGGCACAGCGGAGTTCGGATATTTGTTTTGCTCGCGTATTCGGCGGAGGACCCAACCAATTTCCGCCGAATCGCCGGCGTGATACGCGCGCGGCAATCGATTGGGTGTTCCCGAACAACCGCGAAAGTGCACCACTGCCCCACGCCAGCCCAGCCCTTGCAGCGTCCTTATGATACTCAGGACATAATGACTGCACGAGCCCCCCTCGAGCCCGTGAAATATAACGACCAGCGGCGCATCGTGTTGATTGTCCAGCCAGTCGATATCGATGAAATCTCCGTCGTCCAGTTCGCAACGCTCACGCCGGTAAGCGATCGAAGGGCGGGAAAGCAGATAGGGATAAATCGTTTGCGCATTTCCCCCTCGGAGCCATGCGGGGGCAACGTAGGGTCGGGCGCGCAATAAAGGTAAAGGGGCTTTCACATCCAGGTCCTGGCAGGCAATATCATATTCAGATGGGTGGCCACTGGATAAGCCGGTGCTACCGTATAGCGACAATTCATGCGATCAATCAATATAAGGTACTGCAAATCAATGCCGACCGTTTTATGGTCTAATTCGTGCGCAAGCGTAACCTGTTAGGCTATTATAAGGCACTTGACCTCGTATAGTTACCCCGCCCTCGCTCGCAAGGATAGCCCTGTTGACATAAGCGGCGGCTTTCAGAATTTCTCAGACTAGTGCAAAATTAGCGGGGCCGACCGCGCAATAAAACAACCAGAATCAGAAGGTTGACGAGAAAAAGAACGGCCTCTGCCCAATTAGCCCGCTTGGCCAACTCAAAAATCTCGATTGGAATATATAACCCCGCACTTATCATGCCAAATATCCAGGCCCATCGCTTGCTATGCCACAGCCCATAGGCTTCAACCAACCTCACCACAGCATACGCTATCCCGCCGAAGCCCAATGCAAGCAGTCGGGTATCGTTGAGGTTGGAAGCGATCTCCAGAAAAATTCGAGGATAACGGCTCGCGGGGTTCAGGTGGAAACGGCTGACCAACTGCTCTGCAGCCTCTTGTACATCGATATGGATGAATTTGAAAATTGCACAGGCCGTAGTGAATACCAGGATACCCTTAGCGGCTTCGAATACCGCCACCAATCGAAGGTCAGCGCTTTTGGATTTCATCAATCGCTTCAAACAGCCTTGTCTTTTCGTTAGGATTACGGATGCCCCCGCTTTTCATCTCAATGTGCCCAAAAAGATGAGCAGGGCCGATAGAAGACAAAGCAGGCCGATCAAATCTTGATATAAGTCATACTTTCGATATCAGATCTCATATTATGGTTACGCTGTCATATATGTAAATATGGCCCATTCGCGGGCGTTTGCAGCCGCGGCTGAGCTAAATGCTTATTCTAAGGGGCTATCATGAGACTAAAGTGGTTTTCAATTGTGCTTTTTTTTATCTTTTCAAGCCCGAGTTTTGCGGTTGAGAAGGACTACAAGATATGTAACGTAGGCGGCTTCTTTTCAGGGACTAACGACAAGTTCCTGAGCGGGTTGGCCGCTCACATCGCACAGAAGAAGCATATTCTCGACGACCCCATATGCAGTGCGCTATGGAAAAATGCATCCCGAATAGGCGAAAAATTATCGGAAACCAGAAGAGTCAAAGAACAGGCGGAGGAGGAGATCACGCACCAGGCTGCCGCATTCAGTGAAAAGGTATATGAGGCGGTCAGTGCGGGGATTAAATTCTAGACGGAGGGAAATCTCCCCGTATAAAGGCTACTACCAGCGAATCGTGGCCCGGGTTAAATGTGCTGGCGTTGAGGCCAACGTAGGCTTGGAAATGATTCCCCTTGTGTGAATGGCAGATAGAAGATCACGAGGAGTATGATTTTCAATACTTTGTTAAAGTATTTGTCTACAAAATAGTTATTTTTATCTAAAAAAGAAGAAAGGAGCGATAAATTACGCCCGTAGTATTGGATATGGGGTGGATCGCACGAAAGTTGTCTTCTACACATTTATTTAGTCCATAACCAGATCCTGTATTGTTCCAGCTCAAGCTGTCTTTGTCGCCGTTCGTTTTCTAGTTGGAAGATTTTCTGCTGGCCATCAAGCTGCTGCATCCGAGTATTATGTTCACTCTCCCGCTGCCTGGCGGCTTCTTCCATTCTTTGCATATCTGCTGTTCCCCGTTGTTGCTGCCACTCTTCCCCCATACTCCGGTTGCGGTCGTACGCGATAACTTCGCTCGTCAGTGCACATGCTGTTAAAGCCACAAATATAGCTTTCATAGTCTTACCTGTTTAAATTCAAAGACCGATCCTTTTTAGATACGTTAATCGCCCCTGTCGTTCTGCTGATCGTTTACGTCCAAACTGAAGCCGATTCGCAATAATTCAGGAAATGGGGATTTATAAATCGGTGCATATAAATCGAGGCATAAATACCGGGAACGGCAAATTGAGACGTTAACAGGTCAAGATCTGATGGCCAGGACTAGCCAGAAGTCAGTGGCGTTAGCTTCTGTTGGGCCTGTTTAAAAGCGTTGCTATAGTAGGTGCCGAGCAGGCATGCCACGAGCAACTCGTTATTGTCCTGAAGCCTCCAATATACTCATTTATTGGGGAGAGGCGTTCAAAAGTTGGTTTCGAGAGGGAGCACTGGTGGCGAAGGCTCTTTCCCTTCGGGACTTGTCTTCGTTAATCGAGGCACGTAATGGATTTCATCAACATCGGACTGATTGCGTTTCCCATCAATTTTTTGCTGTTGCTGGGAGCGATGCTGATCGGCTCGTTCGTCGCCAAGCGGATAGGACGGCGACAAAACGTTGATGTCGAACCGCTTCTTTGGAGAGTTTTCATTGCCTCCCTGATAGCAGCGAGACTTGTCTTCGTGATTGCTTATTTTGATATGTACCAGAACGCGCCATTGAGTATTCTGAATATTCTTGACGGCGGGTTTTCACCGGCAGCGGGTATTCTGGCTGCTGTGGCCGGCGTCATCTGGTATGCATGGCGCGTGCGAGAAAAGCGACGCCCTCTGCTGCTAGCGGCATTGACCGGAGGAGCCGCCTGGGCAGTCGGCGCGGTGGCCGCAACGGCGGTCTTTGCCGTCCCAGTGCAGATGCCACAAGCTGAGCTGGTTCGCCTTGATGGCAGTCCTGTCCAGTTTAGTTCACTGGTCGGCAAGCCGATGGTGGTCAACCTGTGGGCGACATGGTGCCCGCCTTGTATACGGGAAATGCCGGTACTGCGGGATGCACAAAAGAACAATCCGGAAGTGATCTTCGTCTTTGCCAACCAGGGTGAATCGGCCGATGCGATTCAGAAGTTTCTGGATCGGGAAGGGCTCAACCTTGATAACGTGTTGCTCGATCCCCGTATCGAACTCAGTAGCCAGACCCAGTCTCAAGGACTGCCAACAACCTTGTTCTTTGATGCAAAGGGTGCGCTGGTTGATCGTCGTACTGGGGAGTTATCAGCCGCCACGCTGGCACAAAGAATTGAGGGAATCGCGCCGCGCGACATCGACCCGCAACTCCAGTATGAACGGCCGGAAAAGAAGGATGAGGATTCAGCTGTAACCCACCAATAAATTCTATGTGGGGGAACGTACAGTGGAACGCAGCACCAAAGGCTAACATTTGCCTGGTTAATATCCATTCAGTCGCAAAGCTGGCATACCGACGATGTAACAGGGCATACATTGAGCGTGCCTGAGGAAGGCGAGCCGGTGAACCCGGATCCTGTTGTGCCTCAGCCCACTGAATCACTGCCCGATGGGCTGGTTCGCATCGTCTCCGCGCTGGTTAATTCCAAGGAATCCCCTGAGAAGGAGTGGGTTCTTTTGCTAAATACCAGCGATCGCCTCATTTCGATGGAGGGATGGCATTTGGCCGACAAGCAAAAAGCCAGGATGCCGCTAAGCAGCACACTTGACCCCGGCGTAACGCTTCGTGTCGATATTAAACCGCGAGTGGCCTTACCCAATAAGGGATACATCATCACGTTGCTGAACCAGAATGGTTTGAAGGTGCATGGCGTGTCCTACACAAAGCAACACGCGAAGCAACACGAATCAGCCTGGCTGGACAATTGTTTTTTAGGTAAGTTGTTATGCGGATTATCCAACAACTTGGTAATTTAACCACGCAGGCGATCGCAGGTACGCATGTGGTTCTGCTTGGCTGGAGCATGACCAAAGCTAACTCTCACGACGTACTGGGCTTTGCGATCCACCGTACGGATCACACCGAAAATGAAGCATATTGGCTGGAAGGGACGAAAGTGTTTGTGGAAACCGATCCTGGCACCAGCAAGGCATCATTACGCTCCCATCCGGTACAGGGGTTCACCTGGTCCGATTTTAGCGCGAAACCCGGGCACGACTATACCTATCGCATAATTGCCCTGAAGGGTTCGCCTAAGAGCCTAATGGAAGAGGATGAGATCTCCGTTCGTGTACAGACCGAAAAAGAAGACAGCGGCCAACACGAGGTATGGTTCAACCGTGGGGCCGCAGCCAGCCAGGAGTATGCTTATCGCTTTAGAAACCGAAACCCTGAAGCAGTGGGAAAACCCGCTTTTGACTGGCTTTCGCGTGGTCTTATGGAAGCGCTACTCGAGTTTCTGTCGCGCGCAGAGGATAGCGAATGGCAGTTACGTGTCGCCGCCTATCAGTTTACCGATGAAGTTGTCTTGGAAGCACTAAAAAAAGCAAGTGTCCGAGGCGTTGACGTAAGAATCATTTACGATGGTCGTGACCCAGACGTTTCCAGGACCAATGATGCAGCCGTACAAAGAATTGGACTCGAGGGTTTGTGCAAGAAAAGAATCGCGAATCCAAGCGCCATCGCGCACAACAAATTTATCGTGCTATTGAAAGAGCATAAACCGCAGGCAGTTTTTACGGGCTCGACGAATATCAGCATCGGAGGTATCTTCGGACATTCCAACGTAGGGCATGTAGTAAACGACGGCGCGATTGCAAGCGCTTATCTGGACTATTGGAATTTGCTCGTAGCTGATCCGGATTCTGTCTCGCTGCGATCCGATGTAGAGAGGCTGACGCCAACACCCGACTCAAGCGATTCTTCGGAAAAAGGAATCGTACTCTTTAGTCCCCGCTCGGGCTTAAAACTGCTTTCCTGGTATGCGCAACAAGCCGCCGCGGCGCAGTCGATGCTGTGCATGGCCTTTGCCTTTGGCATCAATAAAGCATTTATCCCTGTATTCGAAACACCTTTTAGCGGCTTGCGTTACGGCTTGCTTGATAATGATGGCAATCGACCTGAACAGGAAGCAGAAGTGTTGCGGCTGCGGAAGTTGCCTTTTAATCGTTTCGCTATTGGCAGCACGATTCGCGTCAACAGTTTTGATAAGTGGCTAAAGGAGAAGTTGAGCGGCTTGAATACGCATGTACCATACATACACACGAAATTCATGCTGGTCGACCCACTGGGCCCAGCACCAATAGTAGTTACGGGATCAGCAAATTTCTCCAATGCATCGACCAATGCTAACGATGAGAACATGCTGGTGATAAAAGGCAACACGACGGTGGCTGACATTTACTTAACGGAATTTTTCCGGCTCTGGAATCACTACGCGTTTCGCGAGTGGGCTTCAAAGAATCAGGACAACCCCAACGTGAAACCTCAGTTCCTCAAGACGGACGATTCTTGGCGAAATATTTATTTCGGTGACACTGAACAATCACGACAAAGGGTTTTGTTCTCTGGCATGGGATTTCTTACTCCTACGTAAATAGGTTTACCCTGATTCCGGACATATCTGGTACTCAGTCGGCAAGATCACATTGCGCGTGATCTGGGTATTGGTCCCAACATGCTGAGCCGCTTGTGTCCAGAAATGAATCGAATATCAATTAGGCGGGCAAGGCGTCGTACCCATGCCTTTGGAAGAAATCCATACCGCGACGCCAGTTACGGGCTCGATGATTATGTCGGCCTAGAGAGGGTGCATGAGCTCTTCCTATCTTCCATTTCACTACCTCCCGCTGGTGGCCTGGCTGCCTTTTCTGAGCATCGTAGTGAGGCCATACGGCGTTACATAGATTTTGTGGCAGACGGGAGAAATCAACCGGGCCGTGGGAGAAATTGAAGAACCAGATTTTTCTGGGCTCTGATGAATTTGCTTCAATACCGCTACGATCTGTTCTATTGAAAACCGCTTCTTCTTCATGGCAAACAGCCCTCCTTTCAAGGTCAAGTTTGCCGAAAAACTCACTTTCTGTCTGGTCCTGAATTTCTAAATCAGATCACAACCACGAAAACCCTTCGTTAACATACTTGGGACTGAAATTTCTGAAGAGCTGGAAAGTGGCAATATTGCCAGTGCTTGAAAAAAGTCATTAAATCGATTAGCGAAAGGCAAACAAATGAGACTTGGCAATATTGCCACTTGTATTATGTGAGCGCTGTAGCAAATAATTGAATGCGCGGCAAAACCGAAAGTAGTCCACTAAATAATAAGCCTGAGCCGGGAAGTTCGGCAGCGGGGCTGAAGAATAAGGGATCACGCTGGTGTTTAAACCGCTCGGCAGGCCTGCCAAAATACTTAACTGGAATGCTCCAATCGCACGGTCGGGGCACAAATGGTTAGATCTGACGATCTTTGAATCCAGAGGCATGCACAAGAAACTGCTACGCGATGTCGTGGCGTTACAATACGGAAAGGCCGCATACTGCTATTAGCGGAATGACGTATTACCGGAAACTGGCAATCGTCGCCTGGATACCGCTTCTGGATGCAGCCAAAAAATGGGAGGAGGACTAGGGCGTCTATGGAAAATGTATTAAAAAATTATCCCAAAGCGATCGTTCATTTAAGACAGCAATTTCAAAATTGTCGACTCAGTTTGGTTTTTGGAGCCGGTATCTCAAGAGAATTACACTTCCCCAACTGGGATGAATTGGTTGAGGGCATAGCGTCACATACTGAAATCGACGGGAAGGAAATATATGAAAATGCTAAAAAATGGAGTAACACAACTTCAATTACTCAACTGCTCTTCCAGCACTTTAAGGGGCGCAGGCTCGAGGAACTTGAGAAAACCCATAATTCAATAGCGTACCGCGAAAAGCGGGTTCTAGCGGAGTGGAGGGAAGTGGTACATGAAGTTCTATACAAAAATGCAGAGGCCGAGAGAAAAAATAATATTGGCACTCATGCATATTTGAAGGAATTCATACCCCTCATTAATCATACTAAATTCGCTGTTAACTATAATTTCGATGACACGTTGGAGTACATGCTCTCGCAAAATGAGTGGAATAGAGCTCCTCGAAAAGGGAGGGCATACCAAGCTGTATGGAATTCACACGTGCAGTATCAAGAAACCACGCCCGTCATTTACCACCCTAATGGTTTTCTTCCAGGTGATAAAAATTTACAACAAAGTGAAAATTTGGTTTTTTCTGAAGATACGTTTTCTGATCAGCTCATAGAGAGCATGTCCGGCAGATTAGCTTCATTGCTTCATCTTTTTACAAAGAAAACGTGTCTGTTTGTAGGACTTTCCTTAGACGACCATACGTTGAAGCATTTGCTAAGACAGGCCTTGACGATCAGCCCAGGAAACTACCACTATTATATTAGATACACCAACGAGAAAAAGACGCTTACGGCAAGCGAGAAGAGGGCGATTTTTAATTCGAACTTTGAAGTATTTAACTTAATCACTCTATTTCTTAATAGCGCAGAAGTTTCAGCTTTAGCACAACTTATAGAGCTGGAAAAAGAAAACTTCAAAAGACGCGCCGCAATTGCTGGAGTTAATACGAAATACAACTATTATTTGGTAGGCGCTGTTGGAGTCGGCAAATCAACCGTCCTAAATCATTTTGGTAGCTTACGACTTTACGAAGAATGGATGGAAGAGCGCCCCTCTGCGCTTGCTAAACCATCTAGTCAACTAACAATGCCTGAAAAGGAAATGGTAGACAAGTGGGTAAACAGTCAGTTTTATCAGAAGAATGTCGCTCTATTAGAAACCACAGAGGGGATTCAGTTAATAGATAGATCTCCTCTTGATCCGATTACCTTTACTCAACAAAACGAGACGGGAGCAAGAGCCCAGAGCATGATCTCTGCTATAAGCCCAGGAAGAAGCGAGTACAAAATAGAATCAGGACAGATAGTACTATTGATGGCGAGCATTGTCGAAGTGAAAAGTCGGCTGCTGTCCAAGCGGAAGATGAACTGGGACGACAATACTCTTGAAGGTCTGCAAAAAAGAACGTTGGACATTTATGGCGAGTGTCCTACGAGTGCAATTGACAATACGGGAAGGCCTATAGAGCACGTAGTCAGAGCGATAGCTAAGAAGATATTTGTAGAGGAATATCTACCTGTAGACCTACATCAAAGACTTCTGAATATAGCGGAATTATGACTGCCACAAAACGAAGGATGCGGCTCTATCTCGCCTCTCCCTTATTTAACGACAGAGAGCGAACGTTCAATGACTCCCTTAGGGATCAGTTAACGCCAGATTTTGACGTATTCGTGCCACAAATAGATGGGTTTCTTCTCGCAAAGCTTGTCGCTCAAGGTACCGATAAAGATACAGCCGAAAGAATTGTCTACGAAGCGGACATTTCAGCAATAACAACAACAGATATTGTTGTCGCGGTATTAGATGGCGCCAATGTTGACGAGGGTGTCGCGTTTGAGCTTGGGTATTCCAAAGCGTTGGGAAAGACATGCGTAGGACTGCAAACAGATATCCGCCGCCAGCTTCCAACAGGAAATAATCCCATGATTAATAGAAGTTGCATAGAGATATTCAATGACGTTGGGAGGTTATGCAGCTGGTTACGGAGGTTGTGATCTTGTGGGTGGTTCTCCCAGGTTCAGATGCACTTCTTCACGTAGACGCCGTTCTGAACGGTTAGCATACAAATCATCAGCTCGAGATCAATAGAGGGCCACCTTGTATGACTACCGCTCGGCTTTAACTGCCGCAGTGAAATTACTCGCAAGTTACCCCCCTGTTACCCTAAAAAGGATACTATTGAGCTTAACTCATTGATATGTTGGTAGGCCGTGCCAGATTCGAACTGGCGACCAACGGATTAAAAGTCCGCTGCTCTACCGGCTGAGCTAACGACCCAATTACCAAGGTCGTGCATTATAACGGCTCACCCCTCCGATATAAAGTTTTTTGGATCAAGTTCGTCCGAATGCGATTGCCTGCCCATCCCATTTCAGCGCAGAATCGGGTTTAACGCGCCCATCTGTGAAGAGTTGATCCTTGAGTAGTGACATTATTGTTATCGGCGGTGGAATAGCCGGGCTGACTGTAGCGCACGAATTGCTGCGGCTTGGTGCGACGGTGACCATACTGGAGCGTCAGCACTGCGCCCGGGAGGCATCCTGGGCGGGGGGTGGCATACTTTCGCCACTGTTGCCGTGGAATTACTCCTGCCCGGTAACGCGGTTGACGCAATTGAGCAATGCGCTATTTCCGAAGTTTATCGAAGCGCTGCGGCGCGATACAGGTATTGATCCGGAGTACCAGGCCAGCGGTATGCTGGTTTTAACCCACACCACCGGCGAACCGGGCAGCGAAGGCCACGGCGGAGCGTTGCGGGGCGCCCGCGAGCATAACGCCGAGGCCTGGTGCGCTCTCCACGATTTTCGGCTGAGCAAGGTTCGCTCTCATGAAATTGCACCGCTGCTCGCCAACGACGAAGCAGCGCTTTGGCTGCCGGACGTTTGCCAAGTGCGTAACCCCCGTTTATTGCAGGCCTTGATAAAGGCGGTAGGGCAGCGTGGGGGGGCCATTAAAGAGCATGTGGAGATTACCGATTGGCAGGTTGAGCATGGGCGGGTCCAATCGGTCAGTACGAGCAGGGGTGAGAAATTCACTGCATCGAATTACATCGTCACCGCCGGAGCGTGGAGCGGCGGGCTTTTACGTGAGCATGCATTAAAGCTCGATATCTGGCCAGTACGAGGGCAGATTCTGCTGTTCCAGGCACAATCGGGTCTGCTTCCCGCAATCGTGCTACAGGAACAGGACAATTTTTATTTGATACCGCGCCGCGATGGACACATTCTTGCCGGTAGCACCCTGGAGGAAACTGGCTTCGACAGACGCACGACTGCTCAGGCGGGAAAATTATTGCTCGAAAAAGCGCATGCGCTCGTGCCGGCATTGACCGAAGCAACGCTTTCAGGCCATTGGGCAGGATTGCGCCCAGGGTCGCCTGAAAATATCCCGGTCGTCGGTAGCCATCCCCACATCCCGAACCTTTATCTCAATAGCGGCCATTACCGCTACGGTATCACCATGGCGCCGGGCAGCGCTCAGCTTATATCCAATATGATCCTGAACAAACCACAACCGCTGGATATCGCGCCTTATAAGTGGCCATCCTAGCCCGTGCGGAGAACATATTTTCGCCGGTGGCGTTGTTTCCGCGCAGTTTCCAATAAAGCCTTGCCCGCGCTGCGCTTTATCGGCACGAGGCGGAGTGATAACATTGCACCACTTCAATAACAGGAATAGGGCATACGCATGGCCGGTCACAGCAAGTGGGCTAATATCAAGCACAAGAAAGCCGCGCAGGACGCAAGGCGCGGCAAGATTTTTACCCGGCTCATTAAAGAAATTACCGTTGCGGCGCGGCTTGGCGGTGGGGATCCCAACAGCAACCCACGGTTGCGTCTGGCTGTCGACAAGGCTTACGAGCAGAACATGCCCAAGGACAACGTCGAGCGTGCAATCAAGCGCGGCAGTGGCGACCTGGAGGGCGTGAACTATGAAGAAGTACGTTATGAAGGCTACGGTATCGCTGGCGCAGCCGTATTGGTGGATTGCATGACGGACAACCGCGTGCGTACCGTCGCGGATGTGCGCCATGCTTTTACCAAGTATGGCGGCAATCTCGGTACGGACGGCTCAGTCGCATTCCTGTTCAAGCATTGCGGGCAAATGCTTTTTGCTCCCGGCACCGATGAAGAAAAGCTGATGGAAGCCGCTCTCGATGCCGGCGCGGAGGACGTAGTCACCAACGATGACGGAAGCATGGAAGTCATTACGGCGCCGTATGAATTCGTGACAGTCAGGGCGGGGCTGGAGAAAGCGGGGTTCAAGGCAGAGCTTGCGGAAGTGACGATGAAGCCCGTCAGTGAAACCGTGCTGAGCGGTGATGATTCAGTCAAAATGCAAAAATTGCTGGATGCGCTGGAAAATATAGACGATGTGCAAGAGGCTTACACAACCGCCGTGCTGGATGAATAGCATTTTTACCCTGAATATATTGGAAAATCGATGCAGCCAGGAGCCGGTTTGTGCTTGCTCCCGTTTGCGCCGCTATGTGTCAACTTGACCGAAAGTAAGTTTATTCCGGCATTTGAATTTATAGTCGCGCTTATTCGGAAGGAAAAAAAATCCGTATTCTTGGCATAGACCCCGGCTTGCGCATTACTGGCTTTGGTGTTATCGATAAATTCGGCAGCAAGCTGGCCTATGTCAGTAGCGGTTGTATTAAAACCGTAGAGGGCGAGCTACCGTCGCGCCTCAAGACGATCATGGATCATCTTAATGAGGTGATCGCGCAGCACCAGCCTGATCAAGTCGCGGTGGAACAGGTATTCGTCAACGTCAATCCAAAATCCACACTAATGCTCGGGCAGGCCCGGGGGGCGGCGATTTGCACGGCCGTACTGAATAATCTGGCCGTCGCCGAGTACACCGCGCTACAGATCAAGCAGGCAGTGGTCGGCAAAGGGCATGCCAAAAAAGAGCAAGTGCAGGAAATGGTGAAGCGCCTGTTGCAACTTGGCGGTAGCCCCAGCGCCGATGCGGCGGATGCGCTTGCTTGCGCGATCTGCCATGCTCATGGGGGGCAGGGGCTGGGCGGAATTTCGACTGCGGGCTACCGCATGAAACGGGGGCGTCTGGTATGATCGGCCGGATAACCGGTGTCCTGCTGGAAAAATCCCCCCCCCTGGTGCTGGTTGATATACAAGGCCTCGGGTACGAGATCGATGTGCCCATGAGCACGTTCTATAACCTGCCCACGATCGGCGCGCGAATCACGCTTCACACCCACCTCGTCGTGCGCGAAGACGTGCATCTGCTTTTCGGTTTTGCCACCGAAGGAGAGCGGCAAGCTTTTCGCCAGCTCGTGAAGATTTCCGGCGTCGGGGCAAGAACAGCCCTTGCGTTGCTGTCTGGCCTGAGCGTGGCTGATTTGCATCAGGCGGTAGCGGCCCAGGATAGCGGGCGGTTGATCAAGATCCCCGGTATTGGCAAAAAAACCGCCGAGCGTTTGCTGCTGGAATTACGCGACAAGCTCGACCTTGGCATGGCTGGCGCAACAGATGCCTCAGGCGTCGGGCTCACGGCAACGAGCGCAAATGACGTGCTCAATGCCCTGTTGTCTCTGGGGTATAATGACCGGGAAGCCAATTGGGCAGTCAAGCAGTTACCCGCCAACGTTAACGTATCCGATGGCATACGTCAGGCGTTGAAGTTCCTATCGAAAGACAAATAAAAGAAACACGACGGCCACGCTCGAATCGCGCGCGTTTACTGCCACCACTCACTTCCAGCCCAACACGGATAAGAGGTGCAGCTTTAGTGTTTGATTATGATTGAAACCGATCGATTGATTACCTCCGCGCCCGTCTCTCTCAAGGAAGAGGAGCTGGAGCGGGCGCTGCGCCCCAAGCACCTGACCGAGTACGTCGGCCAGGAAAAAATTCGTGGGCAGTTGCAAATATTCATCGAGGCGGCACGGCGCCGCGGGGAGGCGCTCGACCACGTGCTGCTGTACGGGCCGCCCGGTCTGGGCAAGACAACACTTGCGCACATCATTGCCAGGGAGATGGGCGTGAGCCTGCGCCAGACGTCCGGCCCGGTGCTGGAACGCCCCGGCGACCTGGCGGCCCTGCTGACCAATCTCGAACCCAACGATGTATTGTTCATCGATGAAATTCATCGGCTTTCGCCTATCGTGGAGGAGATTCTCTATCCCGCGCTGGAAGACTATCAGCTCGATATCATGATAGGCGAAGGTCCCGCGGCACGGTCTGTCAAACTCGATTTGCCACCGTTCACTCTGGTGGGCGCCACTACTCGCGCCGGTATGCTGACGAACCCGTTGCGCGATCGTTTTGGCATTATTTCACGCCTTGAATTTTATTCGGTGGAAGAGCTGACTAAAATCGTGACGCGATCCGCGGGATTGCTGAACGTGGAAATTTCTTCCGATGGAGCGGTGGAAATTGCGCGCCGCTCACGCGGCACGCCACGCATCGTAAACCGTCTGCTGCGGCGGGTGCGAGATTTCGCTGAAGTCAAAGCCGATGGTTACATTACCCGCCCGGTGGCGGATGCTGCATTGATCATGCTCGATGTGGACCTCATCGGTCTCGACGTGATGGACAGAAAACTGCTGCTTGCCGTCATGGAAAAATTCGGCGGTGGCCCGGTGGGTGTGGATAATCTCGCCGCCGCCATCAGCGAAGAGCGTGGCACCATTGAAGATGTGCTGGAACCGTACCTGATACAGCAGGGCTACATGAAGCGCACACCACGCGGCCGCATGGCCACCGCTATTGCCTACCAACATTTCGGCATGGCCTTGCCGAAGAATGGATTGGTTGGGTTGAGCGGAGAGTTGTGGCTGGATGACCAGCCATGAACACGCGGCATGAATCGTTATCGATCCCCGGCAATCCGCTTGAGGCGCTGGATAACCTGAGTCCACAGCAATCACGACGCCTGATAGCTGAATGATGGAAGCCGCGCTGAGGGAGGCTCGGTTTCTATTGGAAAGACGACGCTCTCGAATACCGAAATTTTTTTGTTTAAAAATATGAAAGCAACAGAAGTTGATAAATTTACCGTTAATCCGGACGAGACCGCTTTTTCGTTGCCCATTCGCGTCTACTATCAGGACACCGATGCGGGCGGAGTAGTTTATCATTCGACTTATCTCGATTTCATGGAGCGCGCCCGCTATGAATGGCTGCGGCAGCTCGGATTCGAGATTCACTCATTGATTCAGGTTCACAAGGTAATTTTCATGGTGCGTTCACTTAGTATTGAATACCTCAAGCCGGCGCTACTGGATGATTTGCTGCATGTCACTGCGGAAGCGGCTGAAATAGGCAGCAGCCGCATCGTGATCTCGCAACAGGTGCTGCGTGGTCCTGCTACGCTGGTCAATGCAACCGTCCAGGCGGTGTGCGTGGGAGCCGACAGCCTCAAGCCCGTACGCGTACCCGTGCCTTTGCGCCACCAGCTTGGAAAACACTCATGAGCCCGGCAGTTACCCAGGATATGTCTCTTTTCCACCTCATCGGCAGCGCCAGCTTGCTGGTGCAACTGGTAATGTTGCTGTTGCTGCTGGCTTCGTTCCTGTCGTGGTGGTACATCTTTCGCAAGCTGTTCGTCATCCGCGAGGCGATAAGGCAAAGCGATGAGTTCGAGAATGTTTTCTGGAAGGGAACCGATCTCAATGCACTTTTTCAAAGCGCCGCCGGTTCGCGCCATACGGCAGGCAGCATGGAACGAATTTTCGAAGCTGGTTTTCGGGAATTCATGAAACACAAACGCCAGCCGGGAACAGACATCACCACGGTGATGGACAGTACGCGCCGCGCGATGCGGGCCACCTATCAGCGCGAAATGGATAATCTTGAATCGCACCTTTCGTTTCTTGCGACGGTGGGTTCGGTAAGCCCCTACGTCGGCCTGTTTGGTACCGTTTGGGGAATCATGAATTCCTTCAGAGGCTTATCCAACGTCACCCAGGCCACTATCGCTCACGTTGCGCCAGGCATTGCGGAGGCGCTGATCGCGACGGCAATGGGGTTGTTTGCAGCGATTCCGGCGGTTATCGCCTATAACCGTTATTCGAGTCGCATCGATCGGCTGGCAACCCGTTTTGAGAGCTTCATGGAAGAATTATCCAACGTACTGCAGCGTCAAGCGAGCGGATGAGATCATTTTCATGGGGTAAGCGCCATGAATGAGCGCCGCGCCAAACGTCGGTTGATGAATGAAATAAACGTGGTGCCATACATTGACGTAATGTTGGTGCTACTGGTGATTTTTATGATTACGGCGCCGCTCATCACGCCCGGTCAGATTGAGTTGCCCCAGATAGGCAAATCGCTGGCGCCGCCGGTAGCGCCGCTGGAGGTGATTGTCAAGGCTGACGGCAGCCTGGGATTGCATGACCGTTCCATGCCGGGAGGCGAACAAAAGATCAATCGTGAAGAATTGGTCAGCGCGATTAAACAGAAGCAGGCGGCAAATATTGAGCAGCCGGTGGTCATTGCCGGCGATAAGAATGTACGTTACGAAGAAGTAATGAATGTGATGGACATTCTTCAACAGCAGCAGGTGAAAAAGGTGGGGCTGCTGGCCAGACCGAAGTGAGCAGCGGGCGGCCATCTCATATGAACAGACGGTGAGCGGAATGGCGTTGAGGAAGCCCTCGGAAATTGAACCGGGCGCGATGCGGGCGGGCCTGCTGGCGGTACTGGTCCACGTCATTTTTTTCGCTTTCATGGTTTTCGGACTCAATTGGAAAACATATCCGACAGAACCGGTGATGGTGGATTTGTGGAGCAGCCTGCCTCCAGCGGTTCAGCCGGCTATCAAGGCAGCGCCGCCTCTGCCCGAGCCCAAGCCGGTCCAGCCGCCGCCCGAAGCAGCGCCGTTGCCACCCAGGATCGAGACGCCACCGCCGCCCCCAAAGCCGGATATTGCCCTCAAGGAAAAAATCGAGAAGCCTAAACCAGTTGAAAAAAAGCCGGTGGAAAAAAAAGAACTGGTAAAAAAAGAACAGGAACAGAAAGAGCGGAAAGAGAAAGAGCGAAAAGAAAAGGAGCAGAAAGAGCAGGAGCTGAAAGAGCAGAAAGCGCGAGTGGCGGCTGAAGTAGCGCAACTTCAACGGGAACAGCAGGAAGCGAATGCCAAGGCACAGGCTAAGGCGGCACAGGCGATGGCGCAATCCCGCCTGGCAAACGAAATGGCCGAATATAAGGCAAAAATACTTGCAAAAATCAGGAGAAATATTGTCATGCCACCCGATCTGCCTGGCAATCCGGTGGTGGAATTCGACGTTACGCTGCTTCCGGGTGGAGATATTCTTGATGTGAGGCTACGCGCTAGTAGTGGATTCGCTGCTTTCGACAGCGCCGTGGAACGCGGTATTTTTCTATCCAAACCGCTTCCGCTGCCGCCTGATCCCGCGCTTTTTCCAAAATTCCGCAATCTGAGCGTCAAGGTGCACTATCACGAATGACTGGTATAATTCCCATTATTCTTTAAAGGGTTGTTTTTATGCAAATTTGCTTGCGCAGATTTCCCGGTTATATTTTTGTCCTGTTACTGTCGCTGATCAGTGCGCCGCTGCATGCTGCCCTCGACATCGAGATTTTCGGTGGCGGCGCGGCGCAGATTCCGATTGCCATCGTGCCCTTTGCTGCGGAGGAAAGGCTCAGTCAGAGTATCACGCCGGTAGTATCCGCCGATCTGCAACGCAGCGGACTGTTCAGGCTGGTTGATCCGGGCGGGTTGAGGCCGCATGAGCCCATCGAAGTGAGTTTTCCTGACTGGATGAACCGCGGCGCCAGTGCGCTGGTCATTGGCAGCACCACGGCCTTGCCCGGGGGTCAGGTTGCAGTCCGCGTCCGGTTAATGGATGTTGCGAAACAAGCGGAGTTGGCGGTTTATGCCGAGACCGTGCCCGCGGAACAATTGCGTGCCGCCGCGCATCGGATAGCGGACCTGATTTATGAAAAGCTGACAGGGGATGTGGGGGTGTTCAGCACCCGCATTGCCTACGTGGTGAAGCAGGGAAAAAAATATTCCTTGCAGGTGGCGGATGCGGACGGCTTCAATGCGCAGCCGGTGATCGAGTACACGGAACCTATCATATCGCCCACATGGTCGCCGGATGGTTCTCGCTTGGCATATGTATCCTTCGAGAACAAAAAGCCGGTCGTTTACGTGCAGACGCTGGCCACGCGCGCGCGGAAGGCGGTAGCCAATTTCAGAGGCAGCAACAGCGCGCCGGCATGGTCGCCGGACGGAAAGAAGCTTGCAGTAGTGCTATCTCTGATGGGTGGCTCGCAGATCTTCCTGGTGAATGCCGATGGCAGCGGATTGCAACGGCTCAGCCAAAGCGCCGGAATCGATACCGAGCCTAGTTTTTCGCCCGATGGGCAGTCCATCATATTTACTTCCGACCGTGGCGGCAGTCCGCAGATTTATCGAATGGCAGTCACAGGGCGTGCATCCGGATCGGCAGAGCGCCTCACATTCGAGGGCAGCTACAACGTGAGCCCACATTACAGTTCGGACGGAAAAAGCTTCGTCTTCGTCCACCGCAATGGGGACAGATTTAATGTCGCGACCCAGGATCTGGCTACCCGCCAAGTGCAATTGCTCACTAATTCCCAATTTGACGAGTCCCCCAGCTTCGCTCCCAACGGCAAGATCATCCTCTATGCAACCGAGGTAAGGGGGCGTGGTATATTATCCGCCGTGTCGAGCGACGGCAAAACAAGACAACAGCTTTCAACGCAGGCTGGTGACATAAGAGAGCCGGCGTGGGGGCCTTTGCGAAGGCTCCAGTAGTTCGGGTTCCGTATTTTTTGCTAACTTTAAAGGAAATGAAATGAAAAAGATTTTATCCGTATTATTTATCAGTGTGTTGTCCGCCTGCGCGAGCAAGACTCCCCAGCCTTCTGCCGATGTGGAAGACAGGTCCGCAGGCGCCCGGACGGGGATGGAAACTCCTAGGTCAGGGGAAGGCGAGCCGAGCCTCAATCCGCTCACCGACCCCAATAATATTCTTTCACGGCGCAGCGTTTATTTCGATTTCGACAGCTACGTGGTAAAGGATGAATACAAGTCCCTGGTAGTGGCTCATGCCCAGTATCTGCGCGACAACTCCAATGCCAAGGCGCTGGTTCAGGGCAACACCGATGAGCGCGGAAGCAGGGAATACAACCTTGCGCTGGGGCAGCGTCGGTCTGATGCGGTAAAGTATGTGATGACTTTATCAGGGGCCAGGGAATCGCAGGTTGAATCTGTCAGCCTGGGAGAAGAGAAACCCCGCGCTACGGGTCATGACGAGGCCTCCTGGGCCGAGAACCGCCGCGCCGACATCCGTTATCAAGGGGATTATTAATCGTGGCATTGCGCGCTTTCTGGTTGGTGTTCGTGATCGCCTGTAATTCAAGCTTTGCCGGCGTGTTCGACGACGAGGAGGCGCGCCGGCAGATTGCCGTGCAAAAGGCATCTATCGGGGAAGTACGCAGTCAGGGACAGGCGCTGGAATCGCGCGTCGTAAAGCTTGAGGACCTGCTTAACAATCAACCGTTGCTTGAACTCCATAGTCAGATCGAAGCCCTGAGACTTGACATGAACAAGTTGCAGGGCCAGATCGAAGTACTGGTCAACGAGAACGAGTCCTCGCAGAAGCGCCAGAGGGATTTCTATATTGATCTGGATAGCCGGTTGCGGCGGATCGAGCAGCAGCCTGGCGAGCCTGAGGCATCCGGATCTGCAACATCTGAATCTGCAGAGGCAACCGCAGAGCACGGCGCGCCCGGGATGGAAGCCGAACCGGCAGCCGAGGCTCCAGCAGCAGCCACGGCTGCCACCGTTGTTTCGTCCGCAGCGAGCACACCTGCCAAGGGTATGAGCTCCGCATCGGCGAAGAATGGCGAAAGCGATGCCTATGAGGCTGCCTACAGCTTGTTCAAGGCCGGCAGTTATCAAGACGCCATTTCCCGGTTTAACAAGTTTCTCAAGACCTATCCCGGCTCCAGCTTTGCACCGAGCGCCCATTACTGGATCGGTAATTCTTATTATGCGCTACGTGATTTCAAGAGCGCCATCAGTGCTCAGGAGAAGCTGATCAAGACTTACCCGGATAGTGCGAAGGCGCCCGATGCAATGCTTAACATCGCCAGCAGCCAGCAGGAAATGAATAAAAAACCCGCTGCAAGGAAAACCCTGGAAACGCTGGTGGCCAGGTATCCGGGTAGCGAGGCCGCCGACAAGGCCAAGCGCCGGCTGATCACTAAAAAGTAATTTAACCAGTCATGGAGTATTGTCCCGTACATCTACGATATGGTTCACACCTTCTCTCCTCCTCCACCTATATCCCAGGTTAAACGATCCCCCGAAGCGGAGCGATCCCCTGAAGCGGAGCGATCCCGCAAAGCGGAGAGTTTGCGTATCAGCGAGATATTTTTCTCTCTTCAGGGAGAAACCAGCCGCTCAGGATTGCCGACCGTTTTTGTACGTCTGACCGGTTGTCCCTTGCGTTGTGCTTATTGCGATACCGATTACGCTTTCTACGGAGGAAAGCGTTTGTCAATCTCCGATATTCTGGCGGAAGTTGCCAGCTACGGTGCCCGCTACGTGACGGTGACCGGAGGAGAGCCCCTGGCACAGAAAGAATGCCTGCTATTGCTTACATTATTATGTGATGCAGGCTATTCGGTATCGCTCGAAACCAGCGGCGCCTTGGATATATCCGAAGTAGATGATCGCGTTTCGAAAATTCTGGATATCAAAACGCCGGGTTCGGGCGAAGTGGCAAGAAATTTCTGGCCAAACCTCCAGCATCTCACGTCCCATGATGAAGTGAAGTTTGTGTTGTGCGATGAAGCCGACTATCAATGGGCGTTGGAGGTAATGCATGAGCGTCAATTGAGTCTCATCTGCCCTGTTTTATTTTCGCCGGTCTATGGCAAGCTTGACCCCGCGATGTTGGCTGCATGGGTGTTACGCGACCGCGTAATGGTCCGGGTGCAGATCCAGCTCCACAAATTATTGTGGGGAGAAGGCGCGGGACGGTGAAGAACGAGCGAAAATACCTCTCCAATTTCCCATCTTGACTTCATGGCCAAGGCTGTAGTTCTTTTATCGGGTGGGCTCGACTCCGCCACCACCCTTGCCATTGCCCATAGTAGAGGGTATGAATGCTACGCCTTGAGCATGGATTATGGGCAGCGCCACGCATCGGAACTTGCAGCTGCGGAAGAACTGGCTCATTCGATCGGCGCGCGCGAGCACAAGGTAATCAAGCTCGACCTGTCCGTATTCGGCGGTTCGGCGCTAACGGATAAATCGAGCCCTATACCGACGGAAGGCTCCAGCGCCGGTATTCCGGTCACGTATGTGCCTGCCCGTAACACCATCATGTTGTCTCTCGCACTCGCCTGGGCCGAAGTGCTTGAGAGCCGGGATATTTTTATTGGGGTCAACGTTATAGACTACTCGGGGTATCCAGATTGCCGCCCAGAGTACATCCAGGCGTTTGAGGAGATGGCGAGCCTTGCTACGAAAGCCGCGATTGAAGGCACCAGGCTAAGCATTCACGCGCCCCTGCTAGCGTTGTCGAAAGCGCAGATCATTCAGCAGGGGATCTTGCTGGGGCTCGATTACAGTTCGACTGTGTCGTGTTATCAGGCGGATGAAGATGGGCGCGCCTGCGGCGTGTGCGATTCCTGCCGGTTACGGCGGGCGGGGTTTGAATCAGCCGGCGTGGCCGATGTAACGCGTTATCAACGCGTGATCAACGCATTATCAAAACGGGGAGTTGCGCCTGATTCCTTGATTCCATAGCGGGAAAGCGTATTCAACCATCCTCTCTTCATGATCCCCTGGCTCACGCCCGAAACCCCTTTTCCCCCGTTAGGCACTGCGCTCACCCATCCTAACGGCCTGCTTGCGGCTGGCGGCGATCTCTCGCCGCAACGGTTGATCGCGGCCTACCGCTGCGGGATTTTTCCATGGTTCAACGAGGGCGACCCTATTTTATGGTGGAGCCCGGACCCGCGCATGGTGCTTTTCCCCCCTGAACTTAAAATATCTCGATCACTAAGAAAAACGCTGAAGAAGGCCAATTATACGATCAGGGCCGACAGTGCTTTCAACGAGGTCGTGCGGGCGTGTGCCGAGCCCCGCAAGGAGCGGCCAGGCACATGGATACACGATGAGATGATCGCAGCTTACACTGCGCTGCACGAGATGGGCTTGGCCCATTCCATCGAAACGTGGATGGAGGGTGAGCTGGTGGGTGGATTGTACGGCGTTGCGCAGGGAAAAATGTTTTTTGGCGAATCCATGTTTTCCCGCACTACCGATGCGTCCAAAGTTGCGTTTGTGCACCTGGTACGACACCTGGAGCGCCGGGGCTTCAAAATGATCGACTGCCAGATGAAAACCGCTCATCTCGCTTCTTTCGGCGCCCGGGAAATTTCCCGCAAGGAATTTAGTCTAAAATTAAAAGAATTGGTAAACTATCCCGAACGAGTCGACAAATGGTGTATGGATAATGAGTCACTTGAATGATCTTCCGTCATCAACGCTACAGTTTTACACTACCGCGTCTTATCCATGCAGTTACCTGCCGGAGCAATTGGCGCGATCTCAGGTGGCGACACCCAGCCACCTGATCGATACCGGTGTCTATGGTGCATTGGTACAGGCTGGCTTTCGCCGTAGTGGCGCTTTTACCTATCGCCCGTACTGCGACAACTGCAGTGCTTGCATGCCGGTACGGATCGTGGTTGACGAATTGATTTCAAGGCGCGCCCAACGTCGTTCCTGGAAACGTCATCAGAACCTGGTCGCGACTCAACACGGTCTTTATTATCATCCGGATCACTATGCGCTATACCTGCGCTATCAGGCGCGCCGGCATAGCGGCGGCGGCATGGATCGCGACAGCCGGGAGCAATACCGCCACTTCCTGCTGCCAAGCAATGTCAATTCCAGCCTTGTCGAGTTTCATGAAAATGGCAAGCTGCGCATGATCAGTATTATCGACGAACTGCACGACGGTATATCCTCTGTATATACTTTCTTCGATCCCGATGTGCCGGGTGCCAGCTTTGGTACCTACAATATTTTATGGCAGGTGCAACTGTGCCGGCTATTGAAATTGCCCTATCTTTATCTTGGTTACTGGATAAAGGAAAGCCAGAAAATGGCATATAAGGCTGGCTTCAGGCCGCTGCAAGGTTTGGTCGGAGGGCAATGGGAGCCGCTGAGCAACTCCCGGATTCCTGAAGACTGAGACCACTCGCAGGAACGGCTGGAACATCAAGCTATAAAGTTATCGTTATGCAGTTATCGCTGCGCCGCTCTTATCGCGGCTGCGCGTGTAGCCAGCAGTTTTGCCTTATCCGCGTGGCCAATTTCCCGATAGAGTTGCGCCAGGTTTTCAAGGCTTGTGGCTACATTAGGATGATTTCGACCCAGCGCTTTTTCTGAAATAGCCAATGCGCGCCTGAACAGTGGCTCGGCATAAGGGTACTTGCCCTGTTCGTTATACATGCCTGCCAAATTATTCAAGCTCAAGGCAACGCTTGGATGATCCGGACCCAGTGCCTTTTGCGACATTGCCAATACGCGTTTAAAAAGCGGTTCAGCCTGCGCATATTGTTGTTCGGCTGTATACAGTAGCGCAAGGTTGTTCAAAGTCATCGCCACGTTTGCATGGGTCGCGCCAAGCGTTTTCTCCAATATTTCCAGCGCGCGCTTGAGAAGAGGTTCTGCCTGTGCGTACTGTTCCTGGGCTTGATATAGCTGTGCCAGGTTGTTCAGGCTCATGGCAACATTTGGATGATCGGGACCGAGTGCCTTCTCATCGATTGCCAATGCGCGCTTGTACAGCGGTTCTGCCTGCGCGTATTGCCCTTGTTTCCTGTAAAGCATTGCGAGATTGTTCAATGTCGCCGCCACCTCGGTACCTTCCCCGACAGACTTTTCAAAAATAGCCAAGGCGCGTATGAGAAGAGGTTCCGCCTGTTTATACTGATCCCGGGCATTATATAAAAATGCCAGGCTGTTCAGACTCGATGCGATGTCGGAATGGTCCGGTTCCCTTGTTTGTTCGGCTATCTGCAGCGCCTTGGCAGCTACTACAGTCGCACGGTTATAGTCCCCCTGCTCATAAAGCAATTCCCACTCCTGATTGAGCGTATCCCATTCAGTCATGGCATGAGTCAACCCCGAAGATGCCATGAGAACGAAGATCAGAGAATAGGAAGCCCGCTTGATGAATGTAATCATTTAGTCCTATGAGAAGTAACAAACAATGGGCAATTTTCTGTCGAATCCCGAAGGAATTTCTGAATCTGGATGCGGCGCTGGCAGCTCATTTTTTTAGCTCGCTCGACTGATGCCATGGCAAAAAGAATCTTTCATATCCCGTTGGCCTAATAGCTCCGCCCGTTCAACTGCTGAATATAAGCCGAAGTGGAAACGTTTTGCCAAGCATGAAAAAATCCTCGCGCACGCCTTTTGCGCGGTGTCAGATTATAAACGCTGTTCTGGATCAGACTCTCTATGACGCTGATTAACGCTTGCAAGTTCCTTTACAGACTCGGCACTTTCCCAGTGTTAAAATAAATCCATGTTCTATTCCTTACTTCGTCCGTTATTATTCAGGCTCGAACCTGAAACAGCTCACCGAGTTACGTTTGATGCGATCGAGAAGGCTTATCGGTTCGGGTTGATCCGCCGTGCCGCAATAGCATGCCGGTCCCGCAACGTCATGGGTCTCGATTTTTCCAATCCCGTTGGAATGGCTGCCGGACTGGACAAGAATGGGGAGCACATAGACGCGCTTGCAGCGCTCGGGTTTGGCTTTATCGAAATCGGTACGGTTACACCTCGTGCACAGCCAGGAAACCCGAAACCCCGGCTGTTTCGTATTCCTCAGGCACGTGCCATTGTCAATCGTATGGGCTTTAACAATGACGGTATCGATAAACTGATGGCGAATGTCAGGCGTGCAAATTATCGCGGCATACTCGGCATCAACATCGGAAAAAATTTCGATACGCCAATTGAAAAGGCTGTCGACGATTACCTGACTTGCCTGCGTAAAGCCTATCGCTACGCCGATTACATCGCTATCAATATTTCATCGCCTAATACGCCTTCCCTTCGTCAACTACAAAACGCTGAAGAACTGGATCATCTATTGCATATGCTGAAGCTCAATCAGCAAAAGCTCTCCGACGAGTACGGAAAATATACGCCCATCGCCGTAAAAATAGCTCCTGATCTCGATCCACAGCAAATCGACTCCATCGCGGCACTTTTGATGAAACATCGTATAGACGGGGTTATCGCGACGAATACCACTATTTCCCGAGCTGGAATAGAAACACTGCCTTATGCATGCGAGTCTGGCGGACTGAGCGGTGGACCGCTGGCAAAACGTGCCACCGCGGTCATCCGGCGCTTGCATGGCGTGCTGCAAGGGGCGCTGCCCATCATTGGGGTGGGGGGCATCCTATGCGCAGCGGATGCTGTGGAAAAAGTCGAGGCCGGCGCAAGCCTGGTCCAGATATACAGCGGCCTGATCTATCGCGGCCCTCGCCTGATACGGGAGATTGCGCATGCATTGTGCGCCTCAGACGCGCAGCATTCTTCACGGGCGGGTTCGAGATGAAAGAAAATTTGCTGGTAGCGGAAATCGATGCGATCCTGCCGCAAACCCAGTGCCGCCGGTGCGGATTCTCCGGTTGCGAACCTTATGCCAGGGCCATTGCTGAAGGGCATGCCAGCATCAACCAGTGTCCTCCGGGTGGCGACAAGGGCATTCGCAAGCTGGCAGAATTGTTGGGGATAAGGCCCATGGCGCTGAACACCCTGCACGGTTTCCCCAAACCCAGGACAGTGGCACTCATTGACGAGCAGCCCTGCATAGGCTGCACGCTTTGTATTCAGGCTTGTCCGGTGGATGCGATCGTGGGAGCGCCTGGCCACGCGCATACTGTCATTGCTGCCGAATGCACCGGCTGCGAATTGTGCGTGGCGCCGTGCCCGGTGGATTGTATCAGCATGATTCCATCCAAAGCACGAGCTGCTGGTTCCGCGGATAATGAGGATGCCAAAATTGATGACTGTTTGATACTTGAATACGACAAGCAAGTTGCCGACCGCGCTCGCGCACGTTATCAGTTCAGGTTGCAAAGGATCGAGCGTGAAAAACAGGAGAGCGAAGAGAGGCTTACGCAAAAAACCAAAGCCATGAGCAGCATTTCATCATCCACCACCGATCTCAAGAAAGCAACTATTCAGGCTGCGCTTGAGCGTGCCATGGCCGCTCAAGCGCAGGCTTCGAAGAAAAATAGCACTGTCGATATGCCGGCAACATCCCGCCGTATTAATTTATGAATTCAAGCATACGCCACGAGATATTCAGGCGTTTCAAGTCGGTGAATCCTAACCCTACCACCGAACTGGAGTATCGCTCGACTTTTGAATTGCTTATCGCAGTGATCCTTTCGGCCCAGGCTACCGACAAGGGCGTGAATGTGGCGACACGGAAACTGTTTTCCACCGCAAATACGCCTGAGAAAATTCTCGACCTTGGGGAGGCCGGGCTGCGGGATTACATCAAGAGCATCGGGTTATACAAAACCAAGGCCAAAAATATTATCGCTACTTGCAACCTGCTCATCCAGCATCACGGCAGCAAGGTGCCGCAGACCCGGGAAGAGTTGGAAAAACTGCCGGGCGTGGGGCGCAAGACCGCCAATGTGATATTGAATACTGCATTCGGCCAACCCACCATGGCGGTGGATACCCATATTTTCCGGGTTGCAAACCGTACCGGACTTGCACGCGGCAAAACCGTGCTGGAGGTAGAGCTGAAACTACTGAAGTACATACCGAAGGAGTTCAGCCACGATGCACATCACTGGCTTATTTTACATGGGCGGTATGTATGCATCGCAAGAAAACCGAAATGTGCCATTTGCATCATTAACGATTTGTGCGAGTTCAAGGAAAAAACTCTTTAAGGAAAACAATTTTGAGAAAGATGATACTGCTTGGTCACAGTCTGGATGTTTAATCCTTCGCGGGAACAGGCGCGTCAGTTTTTCTTTGATACCTGGCGCAAATATCGGCAGCGAGAGATACTCTCCGACATGGAAAACATGGCAGTTGAAGTGATCTTGCTGCATCCGGAGTACCACGCCATGCTTGATGATCCGGGACGCTACCAAGACAAGGATTATTTGCCGGAAACGGGCGATACCAATCCATTTCTGCATATGGGCATGCATATTGCCATCGGGGAGCAGCTTTCAATAGACCAGCCCGCCGGTATTCGCAAGCGATTTGAACGTCTACTGAAGTTGACCGGCAATGAACACGATGCCGCGCATCAAGTCATGGAATGTCTTGCGGAAATGATTTGGCAGGCACAACGCAACCAATCGGCGTTTGATGCTTCGGTATACTTTGAATGCCTGGACCGGGGGCAAAATTGATCTTTACTTGAAACGGCGCCACCATCCCGTCTATCTGGACTCCGAGCAGCGGGCTCTAGCAGCCTGTCGGACTTGAAGAATCGCAGCGAAAAAGTTACGCTTTCGCAGTCGATTTCCTTTAAGTCTGGCAGGGGAACAGTTTCAGGCCCGCCTGCCACTTCTGAACAAGCTCTCTCTGTGATGAGTACAGCGTGTATTCTCCGAGGAAGGGCTCGCGCGGCCCGGCTGAAAACCGATGGGAACGACGCCTAAGCGTTGTGCAAAGAGTTCCCGAAGTGAGCATTGGGGGCAGTATCGATATTCGCGGCCTCCCGTGGCGCACACTTCCCACGCCGAGGCCGCTTACCTTCTTCGGGAAGGGTTATCCCGCGCCGCATTCGCGCGCTATCCGTCTTGTTTCCCTCAACCCATCCCCTATATTCCTATATCCCTTGGTCCCACGACCGCACCGGGTAGGGTCTATTCAGAACTCCTGAATCAATACTTGGTTTTCAGACCGGATTGACTTGCAAAATAAGCCGACACATTTTCAATATCTTCCTTGCTCAAGGCGGCGGCCATCCCAGCCATGATGGGGTCCTGGCGCACGCCCGACTTATATTCGGTCAACGTATGAGCGAGATAATTTGCATGCTGCCCATTCAGCTTGGGGAAAGCGGGTGCGGGACTATTGCCGTCCGGACCGTGACACGCAGCGCAAACCTCCGCAGCTTTTTTCTTGCCAGCTTCAATATCGGCCGCCATTCCCTGGCTGGAAATCAGCAGCAGCGCGCCGCTCGCCGCGGCAATAACGAAATTTTTCATGAGGCTTTCCTTGCGTAATGAGTAATTATTTTCCGCTGGCACCAGCGTAATAGGCCGCCAGGTCTTCCATATCCTGGTCCGATAGTTGGGCGGCGATAGCCTTCATGCTGGGGTGGCTGCGAGCATCCGTTTTATACGCCTGTAGCGCTTTGACCAGGTACTCAGCATGCTGGCCGCCAATTCTTGGGACGTTATATACCGTCGGGTAAGATGTCCGGTATCCTTCTATTCCATGACAGCCGATGCACATGGTATTCTTCTGCTTCCCTGCAGCTGGATCACCTGCTGCCTGAGCCGTACCGGTGACCGCCAGAAGCAGGCCCCACGCAAATAATCTTATTATTGCTGGTCTTTTCATTATCAGTGCCCCCTCTTTACAAAAAGAGCGACTCTAAACGATGTGCCATTCCTGGTCAATCTATAAAATCTATAAAACAATAACATATATCGAATAGGGATATATGGAATGAAATTCATCGTCATGATTTCTGACCGTTTACTCGGCGTTTTGCCTCAAGTTCTTCCCATCGGGCGAGACAATTCATAAGCTCTTCTTCAATCCCGGCAAAACGTTCATGTAAGGACCGCGCTTTTTCCGGTTGATTGAGATAAAAATCCGCAGTATCCAGTTGGCCGGTGATGGCGGCCTGTTCCCGCTCCAGAAGCTCGATCTTTTGAGGCAGCTCATCGAGTTCGCGGATTTCCTTGTAATCCAGTTTAATCCGGGTGGGCTGTTCGCGCACCTCGCGCGCCTTGGACGGAGCAACCTGTTGCGATTTTGCCGCTTGTTCCTTTGCCGCGGCTTTCAGATATCCCTTTGCCCGTACCCAATCTTCATAGCCGCCGACATATTCCCGCAGTATGCCATTACCTTCGAAGGCGATAACCTGGGTTACGACGTTGTCGAGAAATTCACGGTCGTGGCTGACGAGAAACAGCGTGCCCGAATAGTTTTGCAACAGCGACTCCAGTAGTTCCAGCGTTTCGATATCCAGATCGTTGGTTGGTTCGTCAAGGATCAGGACGTTAGCGGGGCGGGTGAACAAACGCGCCAGCAATAGCCGGTTGCGCTCACCGCCCGAGAGAGACTTTACCGGCGAACGCGCCCGCTGTGGGGCAAACAGGAAATCTTCCAGATAGCTGATGACGTGCTTGCGCGTCTCGCCAATATCGATAAAATCCGAACCCTGGCTAATCGTGTCTATCAGGGTTGCCTCCTCGTCCAGTTGTTCGCGCAACTGGTCAAAATAGGCTACCTCAAGCTTGGTACCCAGCCGGACATCGCCGCTATCCGGCGGTAGTTCGCCCAGTATCAGCTTTAGCAAGGTGGACTTGCCCGCACCATTAGGTCCCAGCAATCCCACGCGATCGCCGCGCATGATCCGGCAGGAGAAATCGTCTATGATGATTTTGTCGCCATATCTTTTGCTGACGTGTTCCAGTTCGGCCACCATGCGTCCGGACTTGGCGCCTTCATCGACGTTGAGATTAACCGTCCCCATCTTTTCGCGCCGGTCGGCGCGCTCTATTCTCAGCGCTTCCAATCGTCTTACCCTGCCTTCGTTACGCGTACGGCGTGCCTGAATCCCCTTTCGTATCCAGACCTCTTCCTGCGCCAGCACTTTATCGAATTTTTGATTGTGGACGGCTTCAACCTCCAGCATCTCCAATTTTTTTCGCTGGTACTCGGCAAAATCGCCGGGGAAGCTTGCCAACTTACCACGGTCGAGCTCGACAATCCGCGTCGCTACATTATTTAGAAAGCGGCGGTCGTGCGTGACGAACAGCACGCTTCCGGCAAAGTCCTTCAGCAGTCCTTCCAGCCACTCGATAGAGGAAAAGTCCAGGTGGTTGGTCGGCTCATCCAATAGCAGCACGTCTGGAGATACCACCAGGGCGCGAGCCAGCGCCACCCGCTTTTTTTGTCCGCCGGAGAGTTGTCCCACTAAAGCGTCGGGGGGGAGATCAAGCTTGTCGATAGCGGTTTCCACCCTGGCCTGGATGCGCCATCCATCTTGAGCTTCCACTTCGGCTTGCAGGTCCTGCAGGCGAGAAAGAAGTGCCTCGGTGTCTCCCGTGCCGTCGCTCAAGAGATGAGACGCTTCATGATAATGAAGCAGCACCTGGCTGACTTTCCCCAATCCCTTGGATACTTCCTCGAATACCGTAAGGGCGGGGTCCAGCTCCGGTTCCTGCGGCACATAGGCCAGCTTTAATCCGGGCGTGCGCCAGATCCTGCCATCGTCCGGCTTGATTTCGCCTGCTATGATGCGCAGTAAGCTCGACTTCCCGCCGCCATTTCTGCCGATCAGCCCGATACGTTCGCCGGTATCAAGCTGCAAGTCTACATGATCAAGCAGCGTGTGATGACCAAAGGCAAGACAAGCGCTTTCAAGAGTGAGGAGAGGCATGGGCAGGGAAAGTTACTTCAGCTTGATTGATAAGGGGCGCAATTCTGGCATGCTTGGTGAAGTTTGGCAAAGAATCCGCCATGCTGATCAATGCGGGTTCGCCGGGCACGAGAACGATGCAGACAATTAGTCGAGCGGCAGCTCAAGCAATAAATTGTCTCGCGGCCGAGCGCGCCCGAGCGCCTGAACTGCTTCGCACCAGCCTTCACATGCATTGCGCCCCGGCCGGCCTCGCCAGATATTCAGCATCCCCTTGCATTTTGCGTAGAAGTAGAAGAATTTCAATACTTCCTGGCGCTGCGCCGCATCCGGACAGTAATCGCTACAGACAAGCTTGTCGTCTATCAAGCCGCCATCAGTCATAATCACGGCTCCCCAGGCTTTGACGCGTATCCTTGCGCCCAACGACAGGCGCGGGCCGAGTACCAGCGCATCCAGAAGATCGCCATCGAGGCCGATGTAACCTGGCACCGAGCCGTAGTTAAACGGACATGGCAGGGGCGAGATAAAGTCGACTCTACCGGTGGATCCGCGTTTAAGGAAGCTGCCCCGCGGAACTTCAATCACCACTTCCACCACTGGCGGTTCAGTCAGCGCCTGATGTATCGTATCCAGGCCGCAATAGGCGTTGTTGATAGTTCTCACGGTTCGAAGACGCTTATTCGCGCCAGAACGCTTTGAAATCCTGCTCTGTCCAGGATGGACATTATTGGTCTATCATCTTGAAGTCCGGTTTTGATCCAGCCCTTCCTTGACTTTTTTGCACGTTATCACTGCTCGACATCATCCTTTTCGACCAGTAGCGTATACAGCCTGCGGCTATCGGCGCGCAACACGGTAAACTTGAAAGCGCCGACAGACACCGATTCGCCTCGTTTCGGCAAACGGCCAAATTTATGCAGTACCAGACCACCGACAGTGTCGTAATCTACATCACTTAACCCGGTCCCGAGCCTTTCATTAAAATCGTCGATTTCGGTAATAGCCTTGACACGGTAATGACCGCCCGGATCCTGCACGATGTTGTCTTCGGCCTCGTCGAAATCATGTTCATCCTCAATGTCACCAACGATTTGTTCCAGTACGTCTTCAATAGTCACCAACCCGGCGACACCGCCATACTCATCCACTACGACGGCTATATGATTGCGGTTACTCCGAAAATCCTTGAGCAACACATTGAGCCGTTTAGATTCAGGAATAAAAACGACCGGCCGCAGCATATCGCGTACATCAAATTCTTCTTCTCCTGCAAAGTAACGCAACAGATCTTTCGCCAATAATATACCTATGACATTATTTTTATCGTTTTCAGTCACGGGAAATCGCGAATGGGCCGTCTCGATAACCAGCGGGATAAACTTGTCCGGCGTTTCGCTGATATCGATCACACTCATCTGTGAACGCGGAACCATGATATCTCGAGCCTGCATTTCGGATACCTGTATTACCCCTTCGATCATGCTCAGGGCATCCGAATCGAATAAATTGCGTTCAAAGGCAGAATGCAATAACGCGATCAGTTGCTCGCGATCCCCTGGCTTGCGCAAAAGCCAGGCGCTGACGCGATCGAGTAAGGCCGGTTTCGGGGGATCATCCATATGCGTTTGCCAGTTCGTTTACAAGAAATAAATAAACTGTGGAAGATGCCGACAAGCACATGCGGACCTCTCCATAATCAACATTCTTCAGCGGTCCCCAAAGATTCCCTGTAAGGATTTTCATATCCCAGTCTTTCGAGAATCTCGGCCTCCATCTGCTCCATTGCCGCTGCTTCAACATCGTTTTCATGATCGTAGCCCTGAAGATGCAAGACGCCGTGCACGGTGAGATGTGCGTAATGCGCTGTCAAATTTTTATGTTGCTCACGCGCTTCTCTTTCGATTACCGGCGCGCACAGCACAATATCTCCAGCCAGGGATTGCGCGCTTGGCCCAGCATTATCGTAAATAAAAGTCAGGACATTGGTCGCATAATCCCTGTTTCGAAAATTCCGGTTGAGGCTATGGCCCTCCGCTTCATCAACGACGCGCAGCCCAATCTCCGCATCGTGCGTCAATGCGGCTTTGATCCATTTGCGAAACGCCGATCTAGGGGGCGCCTCCGCAGCGTGGGCAGCGTATTGTGTCGCCAATTTCAGCTTTACTTCGCGGTGTGAGACTTCTGTAGGAGCCGGGGAAAGGTTACTTGTCTTTTTCGTATTTTTCATAGGCATTGACAATTCTTTGCACCAGCGGATGCCGCACCACATCCTCCGCGCCAAAATGCGTAAAAGCGATACCACGCACTTTTTTCAGGACCTGCTGGGCCTCTACCAGGCCACTTTTCTGATGTTTTGCAAGATCGATCTGAGTGATATCGCCTGTTACCACAGCCTTGGAGCCAAAGCCGATACGAGTCAGGAACATCTTCATCTGTTCGGGTGTCGTGTTTTGCGCTTCATCAAGTATGATAAAAGATTGGTTCAACGTGCGCCCGCGCATGAAAGCCAGCGGCGCAACTTCAATTGCGCTCCGCTCGAACTGCTTGCTGGTTTTATCAAACCCCATCAGATCATAGAGTGCATCATAGAGAGGCCGTAAGTAAGGGTCCACTTTCTGCGCCATGTCGCCCGGCAGAAAACCCAGGCGCTCGCCTGCTTCCACCGCAGGCCGCACCAGTACGATACGCGCTACGATATCGCGCTCCAGCGCGTCCACCGCGCTCGCCACGGCCAGATAGGTCTTTCCCGTTCCCGCAGGACCGATCGAAAACGTGATGTCATGCGTCTGGATTTGCTGCAGATATTCGACCTGGCGAGGCGTCCGGCCGCGTAAATCGCTACGGCGGGTAATCAGCGCGGGTTCCGTCGGTTCTTTCGTAGCAGTAGCAGCCGCAAGTTTTTTCGAATGATGAGGATTCATCGCTTCGATCAGGCCCAGTTGAATTTGCTCGATGCTCAAATGATGTTGCGCATGGCTGTAAAAATTTTGCAATGCTTCTGCGGCAAGCAAAGTCTGTGCGGATTTGCCGCGTAGGCTGAAGTGTTCTCCTCGACGCGCAATGGTGACATCGAGTAGGGTTTCGATCTGCCTGAGATTCTCATCCAGCGCACCGCATAAGTTGGCGAGACGCTGGTTATCAGCTGGGGAAAAAGAAATTTCGACAGGTTGGGGTTTCAAAAAGGCTGTAAGACACGATAGCGAGGACTTAATTCTGGCAGCGACAGCCGTACTTTGCAAGGAGTGAACGTGAAGGGGGCTTGCGGCGCATCACAAATCAACCTCACGTGGACATCTTACTCAAGTTCCGTAAATTTGGGCTGCACGATTTTCCCGCGCAACGAGTGCGCTAACGCCGCAGAGATCTCGATGTTTAAAAAATGCCCGGTCTCTGCCGGGTTGCCGACAAAATTTACCATACGGTTATTATCGGTGCGTCCGCAAAGCTCGTTGGCATCTTTTTTGGATTGCCCCTCCACCAGAATACGTTGAGTCGTGCCGACCATGCTCCGACTGATGGTCCGCGCCTGTTGCTCGACTTTTTCCTGCAAGCGTTGCAACCGCTCGAGCTTGATTTCATAAGGCGTAGTGTCCGGCAAGGCTGCCGCGGGTGTGCCGGGCCGCGGGCTATAAATGAAGCTGAATGAACCATCGAAGTTCGTTTCTTCTATCAACCTCATCGTCGCCTCGAAATCCGCCTCGGTTTCATCGGGAAAACCTATGATGAAGTCGGAGGTAAGCGAAATATCGGGGCGGACATTACGCAAGCGGCGGACGATGGATTTGTATTCCAGGGTAGTATAGCCGCGCTTCATTGCCGCCAGTATCCGGTCTGACCCTGACTGAACCGGCAGATGCACGTGATTTACCAATTTCGGCAATGTTTCGTAAGTCCGGATTAATCGTTCAGTGAATTCTTTAGGATGAGAGGTGGTATAGCGGATCCGCTCGATCCCGGGAATTTCATGAATATATTCAAGCAATAGCGCGAAATCGGCCATCTGCCGATCGTCCCCGGCTTCCCCATATTCGATTACGCCCCGGTAAGCATTTACGTTCTGCCCCAGCAGCGTCACTTCCTTGACGCCTCGACTTGCCAGCCCTGCAATTTCCGCCAGTATGCTGCTCAGGGGACGGGAGATTTCCTCGCCGCGGGTATAGGGCACCACGCAAAAACTGCAATATTTGCTGCAGCCTTCCATAATAGAAACGAAAGCGGTTGCACCTTCTGTACGTGCTGGCGGGAGGTGATCGAATTTTTCAATCTCGGGGAAAGAGATATCCACTTGCGGGCGGCCTGTGGCTTGACGCGCGGAAATCAATTGGGGCAACCGGTGCAGGGTTTGCGGACCAAATACCAAATCGACATATGGCGCACGCTTCACTATTTCTGCGCCTTCCTGGCTGGCGACGCAACCCCCTACGCCAATGAGAAGATTCGGGTTGGCCGTTTTAAGATGCCTGACGCGTCCCAGATCATGAAATACCTTTTCCTGGGCTTTCTCCCTCACCGAGCAGGTGTTGAACAAGATCACATCGGCCTCGGCGGGATCATTTGTTTTTTCCATGCCTTGCGCGTCATGCAGCACGTCCGCCATCTTGTCCGAGTCGTACTCGTTCATTTGGCAGCCAAACGTTTTAATATAAAGTTTTTTAGCCACACCTATCTCCAGCCTTACCGAAATATTGTTCGAACTACCCAGTACTGCGACCGTTCAGAAGTCGCAACGAATGCGCGGGTTTCAGCACGTCAAGCCGTTGGGGCTTTTATAACGGCGGCAACCATTGTTCAAACCTGAATTCGCCCCGTATCGAATCCACCAAAAAGGTGAAGCACAGGATATAAAAAATCCTATTTAGTTATAGCGCTTAGTTGACAAATAAGCGGTCAACTACCGGATTCGGGTTCGTCGCGAGAACATGATCTTTTAGATAGGGAGTCCGGTAATGCCGTAAATGAGCTTATCCGCTGTTTCGCAACCCTGCGGCCACTCCATTGATCGTGAGTTGTATTGCACGCTTCACGGCATCGGTCGCATCGCCCGAACGATAACGCCGCAACAGTTCTACCTGCAGATGGTTGAGCGGATCAATATACGGCGTGCGATTACGAATGCTGCGAGCAAGTGTAGGGTTATCCTGCAGCAACTCGGTGCGGCCAGTGACTGCGAAAAGCCACTTCACGCTAAGATCCCATTCTTTCTGTATGCGGCCAAAAACTTCCTCGCGCAAGTTGATATCGGTAACCAGCTCCGCATAACGCGATGCAATGCCCATATCGGTCTTGGCGAGCACCATATCCATATTGGATAACATGGTTTGCAGAAATGGCCAGGTACCATGCATTTCCTGCAGGAAGCCCAGCCCTTTTTTGCCTCGGCCCTGGCGCTGGACAAACATTTCCACGGCCGTGCCAAAGCCGTACCAGCCCGTAATCATGGCGCGATTGACACCCCAACTGAACGTCCAGGGTATGGCGCGCAAATCTTCTATCCGATCGGATTGAGTGCGTGATGGCGGGCGGCTGCCGATATTAAGTCCAGCAATTTCCCTGATCGGGGTCGATTCCTGAAAATAACGCTTGAACTCCGGGGTTTCGTATACAAGGTTGCGATAAGCGGTGAGCGCATCGCGCGCGAGTACTTCCATAGTATTGTGATACTCGGTGGCGCGTTTACCAAGGGGATCGCGGCTCAGCAGCGTAGCCTCAAGCGTCGCAGCGACCAACGTTTCAAGGTTTCGTCGTCCGATTTCCGGGTCGGCATATTTGCTGCCGATGACTTCGCCTTGCTCGGTAATGCGGATCTGACCATTCACGCTTGCTGGTGGCTGGGCCAGTATTGCTTGATAGCTGGGGCCGCCGCCACGTCCAACCGTGCCTCCACGTCCATGAAAAAGGCGCAGCTCAACTTTGTGCCTGGCAAAAATTTTCGTCAATTCGGTTTCGGCTTTGTAGAGCTCCCAGTTGGCTGCAAGAAAACCGCCATCCTTGTTGCTGTCGGAATAACCCAGCATCACCTCTTGCACATTGCCGCGCGAATCCAGGAGCTTGCGGTAATATGGCAGTGAAAATAATTCGTCCATGACGGCGCCACAGCCGCGCAAGTCCGCGATTGTCTCGAACAACGGAACGATATTGAGATGCAGGTGCGGCTTTTCGCCGGGTTGCAAAAGACCTGCTTCCTTGAGTAACAGCGCGACCTCCAGTATGTCGGAAACGCCGTCGGTCTTGGAAATAATGTAATTTGGCAACGCGGCACGACCGAAGCGCCGATGAATTTCCGTTGCCGTTTGTGCCATGCTCAGTTCGCTCTGAGCAAGTTCGGAGTATTCCAGATAAGGTGAGCGCAGGAGACGAGGACTGCTGATTTCGGTCAGCAGCCACTGTACCCGTTCCGTCTCGCTCAATTGGGAATAATTCCGGTCCCTTGCACAATGCCCGAGCAATTCCGCAACGACCTGCTCATGTATATTACTATGCTGGCGCATGTCCAGCGACGCGAGATGGAAGCCAAACACCTCCGCCGCCCGCCGCAGGTGACGCAAATCACCGCGCGCCAATAATTCGGATTTGTGCTGCTTGAGCGACTGAATGACGATATCAAGGTCCTTGATGAATTCCGTGCTTTTCCCGTAAGGTGCAGCGGGTCCAACCGGTCGACGCTGCCTGATTACGTGACCGAGGCCCTGGCTGGTGGCAGCGAGCCGTGCATAAACACCGATTAATGCGCGGCGGTAAGGCTCATCCGCACGGCTGGGAGCGCGATCGGGCGACGCCTCGGCCAACGCCGCCAAGGCATCATCCACATCCACCAAGCGCTCGGTCAGGCTTAACCTGCGGCCTATCCGATGTACTTCACCCATATAAAAATCCAACGCCAGCGCCGACTGTCTCTCAGCCGCATGGAGCATGACTTCATGGGTGACGAAAGGATTGCCGTCGCGATCGCCGCCTATCCAGCTACCGATGCGAAGAAACGGGGGAATATGGGGCGCATCCGCGCCCATTCCACTTTCCAGCAAATCCTCCATCTCCGCATACAGGCGCGGTACCTCAGTGAGAAAAGTATAGTGATAATAGGCGAGACCATTATTGATTTCGTCATAAACCGAGAGGCGCGCCGAACGCAGGATACGGGTCTGCCATAATATCTGGATGGCACAGCGCAACTCCTCTTCGTTGTTGCGTAGTTCATCCGGCGTAAGTTGCATGCGATCGCGCTCGTTTAAAAGATGCGCAATGGCCAGGTGGCAGTCCAGTATGCTTCTGCGTTGCACTTCAGTCGGGTGTGCAGTCAAAACCGGCGAAATCAGCGCCTTATCGAAAAATCGGGCCAGAGCGGCGCCATTCGTTCCGCTGGAGATGATCCTCTTCAGCGCGAGGGCGACGCTGCCCGCCTGAGGCGGCGATCCGTCGAGAAGATAGCTGCGGCGGCGGCGATTGTGATGCATATCCTCGGCAATGTTCGAAAGCTGCGAGAATTGGCTAAATGCGCGAACCACCGCTTCCGTCGCCTTGTTGCTCAACTGATTCAGCATCACGTCCAGTTCGTTCCGCGCCTCCAGGTCCTGCTCGCGCCGGAATCGAATTGCGGTCTGGCGAATATTCTCGACAAGATCAAAAGTAGGCTCGCCTTCCTGCTCACGCAGGGTATCGCCCAGCATACGGCCAAGCAGGCGGATATCCATGCGAAGGGGATCATCCTTGGGCCTGTCGTCATCAATGATGTGATTTTTTTCGAGGCTTCCGCTCGGGGAAGCAAGGGATGTCATAACGCTACCTCTTCTTGAACGCAGATACGAGCTGATGGCAGGTGCACTTCAATCCGGCTTGGAGCTTGCCATGCTAAAATAAGCACCGGCAGCAATTCCCTAATTTTCTCATCGTAATAAATAATGCTTAATTCCTCATCCATACCCTCACAAATCATTATCGCGACCCGTGAAAGCGCCCTTGCCTTGTGGCAGGCAAATTTTATTCAGGGACAGCTGGCGAAATTATACCCGCAAACGGAATCCAAAATATTGGGGATGACCACGAGGGGGGACCAGATACTTGACATATCCCTCTCCAAGATCGGCGGCAAGGGGTTATTCATCAAGGAACTGGAACAGGCGCTGGAGGAGCGGCGCGCGGATATCGCCGTGCATTCCATGAAGGACGTTCCAATGGATATGCCGCCAGGATATGCGCTGGCAGCTATCGCCGAACGTGAAGATCCGCGCGATGCTTTTGTTTCCAATCAATACGCCGATCTCGACGCACTCCCGCCCGGAAGCGTGGTGGGAACTTCGAGCCTGCGGCGCGAAAGCCAGTTGCGCGCGCGCTTTCCGCATTTGCAGGTGCAGCCGCTGCGGGGTAATGTTCAGACCCGCTTGCGCAAGCTCGATGAGGGACAGTTTGCGGCAATTATCCTCGCGGCTGCAGGCTTAAAACGGCTGGGGCTGGCTGACCGCATTACCGCATTGCTAAGTCCCGAAGTGAGTTTGCCGGCGGTGGGACAGGGCGCTTTGGGGATTGAATGCCGGTCGGATCGAACCGATTTGATCAAATTGATGGAACCTCTGCACCATCTTCCGACCGCTCAGTGCGTTGAGGCGGAACGCGCCATGAGCCGCGCCTTGGGAGGAAGCTGCGAGGTTCCGCTGGGTGGATTTGCAGAAATAAATGGAGGTGTTCTGAGGCTGCGCGGTTTCGTCGCAAGCCAGGATGGATCGCGCGTGATAAGCGATGAGCTGAGCGGCAATCCCGGCATGGGTGCGGTAATGGGCGCACAACTGGCACAGAATTTGAAGGCACGCGGTGCGCAGGAAATTCTGACGGCACTGGCATCGCAAACGATTGAACCCGTGAGCCATCCGTGACCAAGCCGCTGGCCGGGATCGACATCCTGGTTACGCGTCCGGCGCATCAGGCTGGCGAGCTTGCTGCCAAGATACGCATCGCGGGCGGTAATCCTGTTTTGTTTCCGGTACTCGAGATCCTGGATATCCCGAATCTGCATCCGTTGCTGGACTTGATCGGGCGGCTCGATGAATTCGACATTGCAATTTTTATCAGCCCCAACGCCGTTGTTAAGGCGATGAACCTCATAAGCGCGAAGCGGACGCTGCCCGCCCAGTTGAAAATAGTCGCTGTCGGCCAAGGCACCGCAAAGGAGTTGGGAAACTTTGGCGTCACCGGGGTAGTCGCGCCCGCTTTGCGCTTCGATAGCGAAGCTTTGCTTGATCTGCCGCTCTTGAGGCAGGTGAAAGGTAAGCGTATCGTAATTTTTCGCGGCGACAACGGGCGTGAATTGCTTGGGGAAAGCTTGCTGAAGCGAGGCGCCGTCCTCGAATACGCGAAATGCTACCGCCGTGTCATGCCGAAATCAGATACTGCTCCGTTGCTGCGCGCGTGGGCGAATGACAAGATGAAGGCAATTACCATAACCAGCAGCGAGGGGCTGCGCAATTTATGCGAAATGGTCGGCGAAGCATGGCTTAAGAAAACGCCGTTGTTTGTTTCTCATGTGCGCATCGCCCAAGCCGCGGGAAATCTCGGGTTCGCCCATGTCATTCTAACCACTGCTGGAGATGATGGATTGCTGGAGGGTTTGCTAAACTACTTTCGGCCGGAATCCACCAGAGAGATTCGTGGCTTGGAAAAACCATGAGCGCGGAAAAGCAGCCTGGCAAGACCGAAAAACCTCTGGAAGTGCGCAAGAGGTTGACCTTGCGCATCCATCCGCTCTTAATTTTTGTCATAATCCTTGTTCCCATTATCGCGCTGCAGTGGTATGACACTCGTAGTCAGATCGGGGGATTGCAGCATGAGCTGGCGAAGCGGCTAGCCGAGGCCGATGCTTCGGGAAAAGAGTCGCGTAATATTGTAGTGGAAGCGGCCGAGGCAGGACGCCGGACAGAGACAAAGCTCGGCTTGCTCGAATCAAGGCTCGCTGAATCGCAAAACCAGCAGTTGGCACTGGAGGCGCTGTACCAGGAACTTACGCGTAATCGCGATGAAGCAACGCTGGAAGAAGTGGAACAGCTGCTGCTCATCGCCAATCAGCAGCTTCAGCTTGCAAGTAACGTAAAAGCAGCCCTGATTGCAATGCAAGAGGCCGACGCCCGACTGCAGCGTCTTGACCGTCCGCAGTTATCTTCCCTGCGTAAGGTTCTGTCAACGGATATGGATCTGCTCAAAGCTGCGCCATATGTGGATACGGTAGGCGTCAGCATACGCCTGGACAATCTTGCCGCCTCGGTCGATGTGTTGCCATTGGCAATGGAACTTCGTCCACCCGAACCCGGCGCTTCCCGGTCCCCCCAGTTTCCAGTAACCGAGAATATATGGCTCCAGTTCCTGCATGAAGCGTGGGAGGACATAAAGCGTCTGGTGCGGATTCAGCACATGGATAAGCCGGATATTGCTCTGTTATCGCCATCACAAGCCTATTTTTTGCGGGAAAATCTAAAACTGCGTCTTTTGTCGGCGCGGCATGCGCTTCTGGCGCGTGATGGAACGAGCTTCAAGGCTGATATCGATGCATCCACGGACTGGATAGGCCGGTATTACGACAACAGCTCGCAGTCTGTCGTCAATATGCTTGAAACCCTGACCCAGCTGCGAGAAAGTGAAGTGGGCATTGAATTGCCCCGTATTTCCGCGAGTCTCGATGCGGTGCGCAACTATCGTCTCGCCCGTGATCGGGGAAATAGATGAAGGGAGCGCTCTGGCTTCTGGCGTTGTTCCTGATTGCGGTAGCGGTAACACTTGCGGCCAGATACAACAGCGGTTATGTACTGATAGTGGCTCAACCTTATCGCGTCGAGCTATCGCTCAATTTACTGGCGGTGTTGCTGCTGGTAATGTTTTTTATTGCCTATTTTGTAGTGAGGCTGGCTGTCATTACTTTCAGGTTGCCAGCGGAAGTGAGCGGATTCCGTCTCCGCCGGCGTCGCGAAAAAGCACGAATGATGATGCTGGATGGGCTAAGGGCGTTCTTCGAAGGCCGTTATGCCAAAGCTGAGAAAGCTTCCGTCGCCGTTCTGGAACTAAAGGAATCTCCCTCCGTCAGCGCGCTTAACGCAATGGTTGCGGCCCGTTCCGCGCACGAGCTGAGAAAGTATGCTCGTCGTGACGAACTTATTGCCCAGGCAAAAACCAGTGCACCGAAAGAAATAACCTTGCTGCTAATGACGCAAGCCGAGTTGCTGCTGGATGAACATCGGCCCGAAGAAGCGCTAAAAATATTGCATTCTCTTCCTCATGCCGGGGCGGGGAAGCATACCGCGGCGTTGCGGCTGGAACTGAGAGCGCAGCAGCGATCCAAAAATTGGGACGCCGTACTGGATCTGCTCGGGCAACTGGACCAGCGTAATGCCATCGAAAAGACAGTGATGAGGCAACTGCGGCTCCAGGCGCGTATGGAAAGTCTCAAAAGCAGGATGTTGAATCCGAAGGCGCTGAAGGAATATTGGCAAAATATATCTTCGGCCGACAAGAAAGACAGCAAGCTGGCTGCTGCCGCTGCGCGGGCTTACGCAGCGATGGGCGATTGTGTCGCAGCTCATCAGATTATCGAGGAAAGTTTAAATGCCCAGTGGGATTCCGAATTAGCAGGATTGTATGCAAAATGTCCGGGAAGCGACGCCATCAGCCAGATCGAGCACGCCGAAGCGTGGCTCGAATCTCATCCTAATGACGCCTGTCTGCTGCTGGCGCTGGGCAAGCTTTGCGTTAATTGCGAGCTTTGGGGCAAAGCACAAAACTATCTGGAGGCAAGCCTGTCCGTGGACCCGGATTATCCCGCTCATCTTGCATTGGCGCAGTTGAACGAGAAACTCGGACGGCTCGAGTTGGCAAGGGATCACTACAGCAAGGGGCTGGAACTTGCATTGTGGCGGCTGGACGCGCTAGAGCAGGAGTAGCTGGAAAATGGATCGGGCAAACCGCGGCACAGTCCGATTGGTTTCATTCCAGCCGCTGTATGCCAAAAGAAGTCGACTTATCCGTGCAACAGCGGATTGCCGGATGAGAGCAGGTAAAAAGGAGAACGGGTAAAAAGTTCAAGATCGGGGTTCGCGTGGCGAAACGGTGAATGCGTCGGAAAAGAATTCCTCTTCCGGAAGGCTGCGCAGCGTAGTGAAATCCTTGTGGGCGGCTTCAACCATGGCCGGTGTTCCGCAAGCGTATACCTGATACCCGGCGAGGTTGTCGAAATCCTGCAGCACGGCCTGATGCACCAACCCGGTCCTTCCGCTCCAGTTGTCGCCCGGCAGTGCCTCAGACAGTACCGGTATAAACGTAAAGTTGTCATGCTCCCGCTGCCAGTTTCCTGCCATGTCAGCCATATATAGATCGGCCTTCGTACGATTACCCCAGTAGAGCACGATCTGCCGTTCATTGGCCCGCAGATATTGTACGTGGAAGATATGCTCGAGTATGCTTTTAACCGGGGCGAAACCCGTGCCGCTGGCAACGAATATGATTGGTTTATCTGAATCTTCGCGTAGAAAGAATGTGCCGAGCGGTCCCTCAAAGCGCAAAATATCCTTTTCCTTCATCTTGGTGAACACATGCTCGGCGAACGTACCCCCCCGATAGTTGCGCACGTGCAACTGGAGCAGTTCGTCGTCATGAGGTGCGTTCGCCAGCGAAAAACTCCGGCGCTTGCCATCTTTCATGAGGATATCAATATATTGCCCAGCAAGAAATTGCAGCCGCTCGCTAGTTGGCAGCTTCAGGGAAATAACCATTACGTCCGGTGCGACTCGCGCCAGTTGTTGGACACGGCATGGCAGTATTTTGACTTTGATATCTTTTATTGCCCCAATTTCCCGACATTCAATTGTAAGTTCCGATAGCGGCACAGCACAGCAAAACAATGCCATTCCAGCCTGTTTCTCCATTTCGGTCAACGTACCTTCGTTATGACTGCCGAAATCCACCGTTCCCTGTATGATTTTGCCCTTGCAAGTCCCGCAGGCGCCGTTTCGGCAGCCATAAGGAAGCGGAAAACCTTCACGAAGCGCGGCTTGCAACACGGTTTCACCGGGTTGAGCGAAAAAGACGTGTCCGCTCGGCTTGATAGTGATTTGATGCGGCATCTGGTTACAAAATGAGTCTATAAAGACAATTTAACTGACGGCAAAGAAGAAAATGAACACGACGAAACGGACGCTTTTATTTATTGGTTGCGGCGACATTGCCTTGCGCACAGCGCCCCTGCTACAGGCGCACTACCGGCTACTGGGCTTGCATCGTAGACCCGACAGCCGCGCCGCTTTACGTTTGCATGGGATTACGCCAGTGCTCGGGAATCTCGATATACCGGGCAGCCTTGCCAAACTTGCGGGAATGGCTCATGCAGTTGTTCACCTGGCCCCTCCACCGAACTGTGGTCAACGCGATACCCGCACCGCAAACCTCCTGGCAGCGCTGACAAAGCGGCCAAAGATGAAGGGGGCAATGTTACCACAACGTCTTGTCTACATCAGTACCAGCGGTGTGTATGGTGATTGCAACGGCGCCCTTGTGGATGAAACCCGATTGATAAATCCTCAAACCGCGCGCGCAATGCGTCGTGCCGATGCGGAGGCGCAGGTGCGTCATTGGGGACTGCGCAACGGCGTGAGTGTTTCAATCCTTCGCGTGCCGGGTATTTATGCCGACGATCGCTTGCCGCTGGCCCGGTTGCGTGAGCACGCGCCAGCGTTATTGCCGGAAGAGGATAGCTATACGAACCACATACACGCCGACGACCTCGCCCGCATTATCTCCGCGGCGTTGCACTACGGAAAACCGGGCAGGATTTATCATGCCTGTGACGACTCAAAGCTTAAGATGGGCGAATACTTCGATCTCGTCGCGGACCAGTTCGATCTGCCGCGGCCTCCGCGCGTCTCCCGGGCCGAAGCGGAAAGTTTCATATCGCCAGGTATGCTATCGTTCATGCAGGAATCGCGGCGGTTGGCAAACATCCGTATAAAGCACGAGTTGCGCGTAAACCTTCGTTATCCCACCGTGGTCGAGTGTTTCACGCCGAGCGCAGCAAGTACTGCGGAAAATGGGTAAAATCCGATCTACGGATGAGCCAGGAGCACAATCGCAATGGAATCCATACTCATCATTAGCAATTTGCCCGATAGAGCGAGCGCGATGGCCCTTGCTCACAAACTGGTCGATGAACGATTGGCGGCCTGCGTTAACGTGCTTGACGGATGCACTTCTGTCTACCGCTGGCAGGGGAAAAACGAAAGTATCCGCGAAGTGCCGATCTTTATTAAAACCCTTGCGCAGCATTATGCACGGTTGGAGCAGTTGATAAACGCGATGCACCCCTACGAACTACCCGAAATCATTGCTGTCCCAATTAGCAACGGATTGCCTGCTTATTTAAAGTGGATCGCGGACGAAACATTAGTCCCGGACATAATTGATTAGAACCGGTTGCCATGCGCCTGAGCCAATATTTTTTGTTGTTGCTGTGTTTATGCAGCATCAATAGCTTCGCAGAGGAGAGGAAGCCTTTTGGCTTTCTTTCAGGGTTGCAGCAGCTTAGCTCGGGTTTCGAGCAGAATGAACAGGAATTGCTCCCTCCGGATCAGGCTTTCAAATTGACGGTAAAGGTCCGGGATGCAAATACGCTGGTGGCGCAATTCGAGCCGGCAAAGGATTATTATCTTTATAAAGACAAGGTTGCGTTCAAGCCCCAGGATGCTGGGACATCGATCGAGAAAATTTCACTGCCGCCGGGAACGATAAAAAGCGATGTTACCTTCGGCCAGGTCGAAGTCTTTCATCAGCCATTCGAAGCGTTGATTTCTTTGAAACGCGACGCATCGTCATCCGACAAACTGACTCTCGTCGCTACCTACCAGGGCTGCAATGAGCCAATAGGGGTGTGCTATGCGCCTATCAATAAGGTAATCGAGCTGACGCTGCCAATGGCAAAAGCCGCCGCCGGCGCGGTGGCCGATGCCATGAGCAGCTCCGCAGTGGCGGCGCCATCGGGCGCTTTAAAACCGGACGCAGCCGCAGAGCTGTTCCCGTCTGCAGGATCACCTGCCATCGAGACAGAATCGAATCGAATAGAGCGGATGTTCGAAAGCGGTAATTTTGGGCTGATCCTGACCGGTTTCTTTGGTATCGGCCTGCTGCTCTCATTTACTCCCTGCGTATTTCCGATGTTCCCGATTCTGTCCGGCATCATTGCCAGAGGCGGTACAAATATCACCAAGACGCGTGGATTTTTCCTGTCGCTCGCCTATGTCATGGGGATGGCGATTACGTACGCCATCGCCGGTGTGGCGGCTGGGCTTTCGGGTGCAATGCTCTCTGCAGCTTTACAAAATGCCTGGGTGCTGGGCACGTTCGCGCTGGTCTTTATAACGCTTGCTCTGTCGATGTTCGGTTTCTATGAACTGCAATTACCCTCCTTTCTCCAGAGTAAGCTTTCCGAGGAAGCGGGGCATTTAAAAGGCGGGCATCTGACCAGCGTATTTGGCATGGGGGCGTTATCGGCATTAATTGTCGGCCCGTGTGTAGCTGCTCCGCTGGCGGGGGCATTGCTTTACATTAGCCAGACCCGCGACATCGTGCTGGGTGGATCGGCGCTGTTCGTCATGGCCCTGGGCATGGGTGTGCCACTGCTGATATTGGGCGCATCCGCAGGGGCAATTTTGCCGAAAGCGGGCCCATGGATGGAGTCCATCAAACAATTTTTTGGCGTATTGCTGCTGGGAGTTGCAATATGGCTGATATCGCCGGTCATTTCCGCAGTTGTGCATATGCTGCTGTGGGCAGTCTTATTGATCATCTCAGCCATCTATCTGCACGCAGTTGATCCACTGCGTCCAGGAGCTTCCGGTTTTCAGAAGCTCCTGAAGGGCGTTGGGATGATTGCATTGCTGACCGGAATTGCATTGCTGGTGGGTGTTTTGTCCGGCAGTCGCGATATTTTGCAGCCCCTCTCAAAGTTAGGTATTGCTGCGGTCGATGCATCCGGAAAAAAACAGGATATCGCGCAAACGGATCATTTGCCCTTTCAGAGAGTGAAGTCGGTCGCGGAATTTGAACAGCATGTCCTTCGGTCCAGGAACCAATACGTGATGGTGGATTTTTCCGCGGACTGGTGCATTTCCTGCAAGGAAATGGAGCGCTTCACGTTTTCCGACTCGCAAGTACAGTCCCGCCTGAAAGATGTGGTACTGTTGCAGGTTGATGTTACCGAGGGGACACCGGATGACATGGCGTTGCTCAAACGCTTCAAGCTTTTCGGCCCTCCCGGCATTCTGTTCCTCGACCGGGAAGGACGTGAAATTCCCGGCATCAGGCTTATAGGGTATCAGGACAAGGAAAGCTTTCTGAAGATACTCAATGCGGTTTTGACCTAGCCGTTTCCGAAAAAGGTTCAATTCATCCGGATGTCATCGTTCTGAGTTCGAGCGAGGTCGTTCGCCAATTGCCGGCCGCGGCTCAATGCAAACCGCATTTGTGGGATTTACATTAAATGACCAAATTGCAGCAGGTATTATTGTATACAGGTGTCGCCATACTTGCGGTAGCGGCGGGATTTCTGTTGCGGGGCCAACTGATGAGCGGCGATGCTCAATCCGGGGCAACTGATGCGGCAGTGGCGAGTAGGGGAGCCGAGGCGATATTTGCCGCGAGTTTGCCCGACCTGCAGGACAAAAGTCAGGCAATATCGCAATGGCGCGGCCAAGTAATGGTAGTTAATTTCTGGGCGAGCTGGTGCGAACCTTGCCGCAATGAAATTCCCGAGTTCATTGAACTCCAGGAAAAATTCAGGGATAAGGGCCTGACTTTTATCGGCATCGCGGTGGATCAGAAGGAAAGAGCGGCAGCATTCAGCAAAGAGATTGGCATTAATTATCCCGTATTGGTGGGAGATATGAAAGCCATGGCACTGGCGGAGGCAGCAGGAAATCGCCAGGGAGCGTTACCTTTTACCGTCGTCATCGATCGTAACGGAAAAATTATCGGTACGAAATTAGGTCGTCTCAGCCAGGAAAAACTTGAATCCATGTTCAAGCCCTTGCTGTAGAGGAACGAGCTCATCCATGAAGTGTCGGCGAAATAATAACATTTCTATTTACTGCGGAAGCGAGGCAGTGGTGCGAATTTTCGAGCTTTGCAGCGTGTCGGACTTGAAGGAAATCGGCTGCAAAAGCGTTCGGCTGGTCCATATTTCGCTGCCTTTTCGGCCTATAGAATAACTATGGGCCTTTGAAATCCCATGCTTTCACCCAGTCACTTTTCGCTGCAATTCTTAAAGTCCGACAGCTGCTAGGCGAGCGCCCGATAAAGATTGTAAGAGCTCATGATGACAATCAACGTCCCCACCATTATCAGTAAAGTTCGTGCATGGAGCTTTTTGCACAACACCGCCGCAAACGGGGCGGCAAACAAGCCTCCGAATACCAGCCCCACTATGATGGACCACGTATTGGTTTCCATCAGCAATGTAAAAACCGTTGCACCTGCCAGCGTCAGAAAGAATTCAGCGAAATTGACCGAACCGATGGTTGTACGGGGATCGTTTCCTGAACTGACCAAAGTGGATGTCACCACCGGCCCCCAGCCGCCTCCACCCGCCGCATCGACGAATCCGCCAAACAACGCTAATTTTCCGACATGTCTCGGGGAGTCCTTGCGCAAACGCAGCGGGCGAAACGCTTTGCTGAGTATGTATATCCCCAGCAGCAGCAAATAAGTGGAAATATACGGCTTGAATACGGCGCCGTCGATCTGGGTAACGAGCACTGCGCCTAATATGCCGCCGAGAATACCGGGCACCAGCAAGCGTATAAATAATTCTTTATTTACATTGCCGAATTTGACGTGGGAAATACCCGAAACTCCAGTGGTGAAAATCTCCGCGATATGAACACTGGCACTGGCTGCTCCTGGCGTCGCGCCTGTTGCCAGAAGGAAAGTGGTGGCGGTCACGCCGTAAGCCATGCCCAAGGCGCCATCCACCACCTGCGCGAGAAACCCGACCATCACCGCGGTCCAGAAAAGTCTGCCGCTGACTGTCTCACCAATAATTTGCCACCCGCCAAACCAATTATTGGAAATAAAAAAGCGACTTGTCAAAAACAGGACCAGCGCAATCAACACCGCAACAATAAACCATACGCCGGCTTTGAGGAGAGGATGGGCGCCAGGATGAGAGACAGGCTCCTCGACGGGAGGAAGCCCAAATTGCTGGTGTTCGACGTTTATTGGATTTTGCGTCAGATCCAGGTTGCGAATCTTCATAAGTCCGGTGCCTCTGCCTCTTCAATTTGCGCACTATACCGATATGAGCAAACATGCAGAAATAACCTAATAGAATATAGTTATGCTTTTGCTTCTGTGGAGGTCGCGAATAAGCACTGAGCCTTGAAAATACCGGGCCATCAATACATGGAATAGTGCGTGTTAGCCGATATCGTTCTTATCATTCATTTCCTGTTCGTGTTGTTCGTTGTCGTCAGCCTGCCGTTAATATGGATAGGCGGATGGATGAGATTGGATTTTGTACGAAATCTTCGGTTTCGGCTTGCGCATATTGCCGCCATCCTGTTCGTGGTTGTCGAGTCTTTCGTCGGCATGATATGTCCGCTTACGTTATTGGAAGACAGGCTGCGCGGCGGGGAAAGCGGTGGTAATTTCATCCAGCGCTGGCTGCACCGCATACTTTTCTATGATGTGCCGGAGTGGATATTGACAACAATCTATGTACTTTTTGCAGTTCTCGTCATTATTACTTTCAGGCTGCTTCCGCCGCGACCTCGCAAACGTCAGCCATAGCATGGTCCAGGCTGACTGCGATAATTGACCCGGCGGTACGTGCAGGGTAAAGTTGACGGGGGAAGATTGATTTTGCTCTTAAAATCCGCACAATCGCTGCCCAATTGCCTCTCAGGAAACGTGCAACTATGCCCCCGATAACGCTGCTGCACCGTTTTATAAGCCACAGACGCCTGGTTATCGGGCTGGGCACCTTGGCTGCCATCATTCTATTATTCGGACTGCTCGGTTATTTCTGGCTGCCGGGGTATGCCAAGGCCAAGCTTGAAACGTGGCTGTCAGAAGCCCTGCATCGCCCGGTGACAGTTCAATCGATCGATATTCAACCCTATACCCTGGAATTGACCGTTCGTGGTTTTCGTGTGGGTGAAAAGGAGACGGACATCGATGCGGGAAAGGCGCTTTTTTCCGTTGATGAACTGTACACCAACCTTAGCATTGCTTCGATCGCGCGGCGCGCACCGGTAATCAGTTCCTTATCAATAAAAGCACCCGTGCTACGACTGGTTCGCGAAGGCGAAAACCGCTTCAATATCACCGACCTGATAGAAGACCTCATGAATAAGCCGAAGGAGGGCGGCGAGACCATGTTTTCGGTGAGTAATATCGTGATAGACGGCGGTCGCTTCGAATTTGTCGATCGGCTCAAGAAAAGTCATCAGGATATATCCGAAATCACAGTTGGAATACCCTTCATTGCGAACTTCGAAAATGACGAGAAAAGCTGGGTAGAGCCGCGCTTCAGCGCCAGGATCAATGGCGCTCCGCTCACTCTGGAAGGGAAGTTGCGCCCCTTCACGCAAAATCGCGAAGCGACGCTTGAACTCAAACTGAAAGACGTCGATTTGATGCGAATAGACGAATACTCGCCCGTCCCGCTCGGCATCAGCCTCGTGTCCGGCTACTTTGATAGCGACTTATTACTGACGTTTACCCAGATCGAGGGGCAGGCGCCAAATATGGTGTTGACGGGCCGCGCCGCGCTACGGAAGTTGGAGATAGAGAACCGAGCTGTGGAAGTGCCCTATACGGCGAAACTCGGCCAGCTCGATTTTGAACTGACCGAAATCAATCTGAACGGCCCTAAGCCCTCGCTTATTCAACTGGCCTTGGCTGAAGTTGCCTTAATTCGCAACGGAGAACCGGAACCGGTACTGAGCCTGCCTAAGGTAAGCCTGGATAAGGTCACGATCGATATCGGGCGCCAAAGTGTGGCGCTTGGTTCGTTGACGCTGGATCACTTCAAGGGTTCCGTGCGCCGAGAAGCGGATGGCCGGCTCGACCTCGTCAAGTTTTTTTCTGCGCTGCCGGGCAAGGCTGAGCTGGAACCGGAAGCGACCCCTGCCGCTACAAAGAAAAATAAGCCATGGACAACTCGGCTTGGCAGCTTGCAATTGATAGCCGCGGCACTGCGCTTCGAGGACCGCACGCTGCCAAATGTGGTACCGATGGTCGTCAATCCGCTGGATTTAACCTTATCCAATATCGACTTCAGCGGTACAACGCCGCTGAAGCTGGCATTGAAGGCCGAGGTAAATAAAACCGGGAGCCTCGAGACAAATGGGTCCCTGGCATGGGCGCCGTTGATGGCTGATCTTGCTATAAACGCCAAGAATATTGATCTTGTCGCGCTGCAAGGTTGGGCTGGTAACCAGTTGGATGCCTTGCTGACGAGTGGTTCGATATCCTTCGATGGCAACGTCAAGGCCGATGGGTCACCGCTGAAAGTGGCACTGAACGGTGAAAGCCGTTTCACCAATTTTAACGTCCTTCAAAAGACAAACATGGCGGACCTCATGCGATGGCGAAGCCTTGATGTGGGCGGCATTCAGTTTGCCAGTGATCCGCTTCGCGTCGATATCAAGTCGATTGCGATTGCCGACTTCCTTGCTCACGTGTTGCTTACTCCGAAAGGAGAACTCAATTTCAAGCATATTGCCGCTCAAAATGATAGTAGGGAACCGTCCGGGCAAACAACCCCGGCCGCGCAGCCTGTAGCGCAACAGCAAGCAACTTCCGATGTCGCCGCAAAAACCGTTGCGGAGAATTCTTCCAAACCATCGACCAAGAAGCCCCTGCCTGTTCGTATTGGTCGTATCGTGATGACCGGAGGCAACGTTAATTTCCATGACCAGTTCATCAAGCCCAACTACCGCGCCAAGTTGACGGGACTTGGCGGCCGCGTTGGTCCCCTTGATCCACGAAAGCCCGGTGAAATCGATATCCGCGGAGCGGTGGACAAAACCGCACCGCTAAAAATCGTGGGCAAGGTCAATACCCTTGGCAGCGAACTTTTCCTCGATATCACGGCGACCGCGAAGGGGATCGATATGCCGACGTTCAGTCCCTATTCCGGTAAGTACATCGGTTACGCAATCGAAAAAGGCAAGCTTTCGGTTGATATACATTATCACGTTGAAAAAGGGGAGCTGACAGCGGAAAACAACGTTTTCCTTGATCAATTAACTCTTGGCGAAAAAGTTGAAAGCCCGGATGCGCTGTCAATCCCGGTGAGTCTGGCGCTGGCGTTATTGAAAAACCAGCGAGGAGAAATCGATGTTCACCTGCCGATAAGCGGCTCCATCAATGATCCGGAATTCAGCATAGGCGGGGTGATTGTCAAGGTCTTCATTAATTTGATTACAAAAGCCGCGACCGCGCCTTTCGCCATGCTGGGCTCGCTCTTCGGTGGTGAAGAGTTATCGGAGATAGATTTTTCGCCGGGTTATGCGCAAATTACGCCTGAAGCCGAAAAACGCCTTGAAGCATTAGCCAAGGCATTGATAGATCGACCCGCACTCAAACTCGAGATTACAGGGCGAGCCGATCCAGCGCATGATCCGGAGGCTTTGAAACACATGATACTTGAACGTACCGTAAAAGCGCAGAAGCTATCGGAAAGTGTTAAAAAAGGAGAAACGGTCGCATCGCTTGATGACGTTGAGCTCAAGCCCGAGGAGTATGAAAAATACCTGACGCGGGTCTATAAGGATTCAAAATTCTCGAAGCCGAAAAATATGATTGGTCTTTCGAAAAGCCTGCCAGTACCGGAAATGGAACAGTTGCTGCTGGCAAATATCGACGCTGCGGATAGTGAAATGCGTGAACTTGGCGAGCTTCGGGCCGAAGTCGCGCGCGATTGGCTAATTGAGCAAGGTGGTGTTCCAAGCGAGCGAGTATTTGTGCTCGCGCCGAAAGTCGAGCCGGAAGCCAATAGCCAGAAATCGGGAAGCCGGGCAGAATTCTCCCTCAGGTAAATGCTGCCCAGCCAATGGCCGCGAAGATTTCCGAAAATTATGCGGGAATCTTCGCGGCCATGTTTCCATCGACCTATACCCGCTGTTTTAAAACTCGACTTGAACTTGCGTCAGGAAAGAACTCAAGTTAGCCTTATTAAAACCGGCGGTGCGAGAAATGGTGGATCCTTCCGTGTTCACATTTAGAATGTGAACAATGTTGTTCTGTATTTTGATATTGGGGTGAGGGTACCAGTTCAGCGCAAACCTGACCATATCCGCTTGGCCTCCTCTGATTACTCCGCTGTTCAAGTTGATATAATCATAACCGGCGGCCACTTCCCAAGCTCCCCAGCCTGAACCGTTCCATTGAAAATTCTGCCTGGGTTTTATTCGGTTCGCTGCACCATTTTTGACATGGTAGGCTTTGGATTCGCCGGTTAAAAAGTAACTGGCAAAGCCATAGTAGCCTGTGAAATGTTCGTTGTCATAACCCAGCCCATTTATATTCGTTCGTAAATATTCCCCTTGAACCGCGAATGGACCGTGGACCAGCCAACCCTCCGCGCCAAATCGGTCGTAACTGTCTATTCGGCGCGAGCCCGGTGCGCCCTTGTCTCCTACGCTCAAGTTGCCGGTATTCAACATGTTGGTGCGATCTACGTTAGTTCCCGGAAAGGCAAAGAATGCCATCCCTCCACCTCCCCCGCCCTGGGCAGATGGCGTAGTCGCTATTTGACCGGCGGCGTTGTACTGGGTGTTTACAGCAGTGTGCCCCGCCGAAATCCCCACATGCAAGAATTTGGTTTCGTCTTCCATCCAGGGCCGGCCCGTTATCCGGCCGATGCCTTCCCAGCCGGAATCGCCTGAACCATTGTTGCGGCTAACGTTGCCTGCGGTATTAACCGAGGTGGAAGCGGCCGACCAGGCCCCGATGGGTTCAGTCTGAAAAGCGACTCCAAACTGAAAACGCGGCACGGCATAATTGACCCCAATGCCGGTTTTGTAGGTATTGGGATTGTCGACAAACGAATTGACTGACATGTGACGCTCGATGAATGTGAGATAGCGGTTACTGGCTGCTTCTTCCAGACTGAACGGTTCTTTAAATGAACCGATCTTGACTGAAAAAGGCTTGGTCACGTTCAGCCGTGCGTAAGCGTCGGTAATTCCCGACGCTACAGAACCGTTACCTCGGCTGAAGTCGTACTCGAATTTGTAATCCCAGATCTTGAAAAAAGTACCTTCAGCACCAAGGCGGGCACGGCGAAGCGTCGCGCCGCTATTCCATTCATTAGGCAGGTTGGTGCCGGTAGCGGGCAAAACATCGTTGATGAAATTGTACTGTGAAGCTACCTGCATCCGCCCGTTGATCGCAAATGTAAAATTTCCGTCTTTACTTGCAAAATGCGGCGCACTATCAGTAAATTGAACGTGAACATTTTCTGTTTCCTTGACCCGCTCTTCGAGCGACGCGATATCGCTGGCAAGACGCGCTCCCATCATCTTTGATTTCAATTCTATATCTCTGCGGACAGCGGATAAATCCGCTGTTTCCTTTTTTTCTGCTGCTATGGGGCCGGTATTATCTGCTGTCTCCGTCTTGTCGGTCGTGTTATCCGCGGTTTTGTCTGCTGTTTTAGGCTTGTCCTCTCTTACGAAAGAACCTATATGGACGCGGCCGGGTCCAGGCTTTGCGTAAAGCTGTTCGGTGTTGGTATCGACATAAAGGTCAATGGCGAGAGCCGCGGTTGATAGGCTTGAGCCTAAAATGGCTGTGATTGCCAACGACAGTCTGGATAATTTCATATAGTTTTTCTCTTCCCGGTTGTTTATCTAAGCCGGTTGCGAGAATACTGCAGGGAAATGTCCGTTTAATTTCAGTTTTGTAACAGTTTCATGACAATGATGCGCTTGGCGAGGGAGGCGGCCAGATGGGGAAATAGTCAAGGGGGAATAACTTGAGGCAAGCGAGTCCGTGGCTTGTCTATTAAACGAATGGAGTATCGCAATGCCCTATTCCGACAGGCCATCCTGCGTTCCACTTTTCTTGTTGCCGTGATAGTCTATGTGCTGAGTTATTTGAACTATCAGGTAAACCGTTTTAAGCTCAAACTTCCCTTAAGATCCGTTAAACATTAGAGAGGAATCAATGGAAATTCATGTGTATGACACTTATGTCAAGGCGAAAGATGGCCACACAATGCACTTTGACGTATTTACAGGTGTAAAAGACGACAAGAAAGCGATCGAGTATGCGAAACAGTGGCTCACCTCGATTGGTGAAGGCGACGCGACAGTCACCAGTAAAGAGTGTAATTTTTGCCACAGCCAAAGTGCTCCGCCTAATGTCACTGACGCGATCAACAAGGATGGGTATTTCATTTACAAGATGGAAGGGTGCGGATGAGCATTAAGGAAGCATGCCGGTGAAAGCTGTCGGTACATTTCAAAGACGATGAATACGCGGCACGCTTTGCTGGTTTTCATCACCGGCTCTATGAAGAGCCTGGGCATTTTCGGGCTTATGTTTGGTTCCCCGCTTTGGGGTAGCGAGCTGGCCAAAACTATCGAACAGGTCAAGCCCTCGATAGTTGGAATCGGAACTGTTCAGATAACCCGGTCCCCGCCCGTCAATTTTTTGGGGACCGGCTTTGCGCTGGACGATGGCCTTCACGTGGTTACCAATGCTCATGTTGTTCCGGAGGTCCTGGACATTGCGAACAAGGAGTCCTACGTCGTGATTACAGGCAAGGGCAAGCAACCGGAACTCAGAGTTGCCACCATCGTTGCTCTCGACAAAGATCATGATCTGGCGCTGCTGAAAATCAGCGGCGTCGCTTTACCCACAATGAAGCTTGGAGACGCAGAAAAAGTTCGGGAAGGGCAAGATCTGATTTTTACGGGTTTCCCGATCGGTATGGTCCTGGGATTTTACCCGGTTACTCATCGTGCCATGGTTTCTTCAATAACGCCCATTATTTTGCCCGCTCACAATTCGAGGCAGCTCAATGCGAAGATGATCGGCCAGTTGCAGAAGTCTGCCTATGCGGTATTTCAGCTTGACGGCACCGCCTATCCCGGTAGCAGCGGAAGCCCTCTCTACGATCCCGAAACCGGACTGGTATATGGCGTGATCAATATGGTATTTGTAAAGGGTAAAAAGGAGGCCGCGCTCAGCAATCCGAGCGGCATTACGTATGCGATCCCCGGCAATTATATTCGCGAGTTGCTGCTGCAGCGCAAATAACAAAGATAAGTACGTTGCCGTTAAAACACGTTCGGATCTGTTCCTTGGTACGGCGCGGTTCGCTTGTCACCAACACACAAGAGCCAGAGCATAAGCTGGATATCATTCCGAGACGTTGAGAAAAGCTTTAGAGTTCGAAGCATAAATGCAATAAATGCAATAAATGCAATATCGCTGGAAGTTAACCGCAAATGAAGCTGGGCTACATTACCTTTAATACCCGATGAGTGAGCTGTAAGGAGGAACGATGCAAATGGTCACTGTGGCAATAGCCGATACGGATCCCGGGCGGCGCATAAAATTAGAACAGTACTTGCAAGACGGGCCGGGCATTAAGGTGCTTACAAACATCATGCCATCTAAAAATGAGATAAAGCATCAGCTCGAGCCCGATACTGCCGTTATACCTGTTGACGAGGTAGTTGCCAGGATCGGCCAACTGAAGCCTCGCATTGTTTTTGTCAGTCTGGATCAGTCTATCGGTGGAGATTTTGCTTTGCTGGAGGCTTTGCATCGCGAATGCCCCGAGACGCTCGTATTGTTGTTAACCGATAAATCGGTCCAGGAGGAGCAGATAATACAAGCCTTGGCGAGCGGTGCGCGCGGGTGTTTGAGCCATGAAGCAGACCCGCTTTATTTTTTGAAGGCTGTGCATGTCGTTGACCGTGGTGAGATCTGGGTAACACGTAAAATGCTCGGTAAAATTATGGATAAGGTATTGCACTAATCCGGATTTTGATGGGAGACATTCTTGATTTTGCTTGCTAGTCAGTTTCAAGACGACCTGTATCGATGGGAACAGGGGGTGCGCGGCGTTGCCCCCGTATTCTGTTCAACTAATTTGGACTCGCTCAGGGACGAATTGGTACGTCTAAAACCACAGATCCTCCTGCTCGATCATGATTTGCCAAAACTGGATGGGCCAAACGGAATCGCGGCGCTCATGAAATTGAATCCGGAGACTAAAGTCATTATTTTGAGCTATCCGATCGCCGACGAGATCGAGTGGGCATTATTCAGAACGGGAGTAAGGGGATGTTGCCAGCGCGACGTAAAACCTGAGCAGCTTAAAAATGCCGTTGTGGCTGTTCAGCAAGGCGAGTTGTGGATTCGGAGATCGCATAGCTGGCATCTGCTGAATGAACTTGTCACGATCACGCGGGAAAAGAATAAAATTAAAGAGGCCGTTGGGGAATTACTCGCGAATTTAACGCGGCGCGAATATGAAATTGCTACGCTTGTCGGAAATGGTGAAACCAATAAACAAATCGCGCGGCGGCTGGCTATCACGGAGCGTACAGTGAAGGCTCATTTGACCGAGGTCTTTCGCAAGCTGGACATTGCCGATCGACTCAAGCTGGCGCTGATTGTGAAGGGCTCCATGTCGTCACATGACTCGACACGAATCGACCACTAGCATTCTGTCGGACTTGAAGAGTCGCAGCGAAAAAGTGACTGGGTGAGAAAAAATTTTGAGGATTTTGAAGGTCAATAGTTATTCTATTGACCGAAAAAGCGCGGAAATATGAGCTGACCAGACATTCTTGCAATCGATTTCCTTTAAGTCCGACAGGTTGCTAGATATTTACGCTCTCGCATTTGCTTATTTCATCCTGATCAGGCTCGCTGCGCCAGTGCAGCAAATTCACCGGGCATTCCATAAATAATAAGCGTTTTACGCTTGTACTTGCACCGCCGAGCCTTGGTTCAAAGCACTGTTCCTTTTTATACTTCCCGATTCACTTTTCGCTTACGCAAATGCGTAATTGACGAGGTGAATTGCGTCTAGCTCGCACACATCCATATCGTGCCCAAGCCTCTCCAGTTGTGGAGGAGCATTAATCTGTTTTAAAACCGCAAAGAACTCCAATTTGCTCGTTAGCGTACCAAAGTCCAATTGTTCTTGCCGGTGAAGTTGATATGATGCATATAGGACTTGACGTTAGCTGACTATATAATACTTTCGTAAATTAAAGGCTTATCCCGCGGAGACAAGAAACTGCTCAGGTGATTGGTGAACCAGACGTCCATTAATAATCTTTTCAACATTTACGATGCACGCTCAATAATATCAAGGGCAACGGCGCGGACGTTTCGATCGGAGGCGTGCAAACATTAACTAGAAGTAAACTTTAACCGGTGTCGCTTGAGGCGGTTTGCGCTGACCTTGGGCTGAGCGAGAAGTGCCTGGGAGCTCATAAGATACTGATGAGGAACGAAATTGTTTCGGATTTATAATCACTTCATTTCCAGAACCGTGATCCTGCTTATCAGTGCTGAAATTCTCGTGCTGATGTTCATGGTATATCTCGGGGTAACTATTCGTTTTTTTGATCAAGCTGACCCCTTTCCCTTCTCTTTCTCGTCCTTGCTTCCCGAGGCGGGGACTTTCACCTTTGTCATGATCCTCTGCATGTCCGCCATGGGGTTATATCAATTGGATTCCCGCCTGGATATCAAGGACACTTTATTCCGCCTCATGCCTTCCATGATGCTTGGATTCGGAATAACGACGCTGGTTTTTTATTTGCTGCCTGACCTCTATCTTGGCCGTGGCATATTGGGGCTGGTAATGCTTTTTGCTCTGTCCGGGATTCTCCTGACACGAGCGGCTTTTCTTAAATGGTCCAGCCTGGGCATCCTGGAGTCACGGGCCATCGTGTTGGGCATAGGTGGCAAAGCTAAGGAGTTCGTCGAACAGACTAAAAAAAGCGAGTCAGGACACAGGGGATTCAAGATCATTGGTTTTGTCCCGTTGCCGGATGAAGAACTTCATGTGCCAGCCTCTGCCGTTCTGCCGAATGTGGATTCCTTGATATCTCTCGCTAATCGCCATGGGGCAGGGGAGATCATTATCGCAATTCAGGAACGTCGCGGCGGATGTTTTCCTATTCAGGACCTGCTGGAATGCAAGCTGAACGGGATAAAGGTGACTGACTCAGCCGCTTTTTTTGAGCGTGAACGGGGGCAAATTCGAGTAAATACCCTCTACCCGAGCTGGCTGGTTTTTGGCGGCGGGTTCGACCAAAGCCTGCTTAGATCCGGTATTAAACGCGTTTTCGACTTGGCCGCGAGCGGCGTCCTTCTGGCTGTTACGCTACCTGTAATGTTGATTGCCGCTCTTTGTATTCTGTTAGAGGACGGTACCCCCATTTTTTACCGGCAGGAAAGGGTTGGAAAGGGCGGGAAAATATTTATGGTTCTGAAATTCCGCAGCATGCGGGCTGATGCGGAGAAAGGAGGAACGCCGCAATGGGCGACAACGGATGATCCCCGGATAACACGAGTGGGTAGAATTATTCGTAAACTGAGAATCGATGAGCTTCCCCAGATATTGAATGTCTTGAATGGTGACATGAGTTTTGTCGGTCCCCGTCCGGAAAGGCCTTATTTTGTAGACCAGCTTTGCATGAAAGTTCCCTATTACAATGTTAGGCACAGCATCAAGCCGGGCATAACCGGATGGGCCCAAGTGCGCTACCGGTATGGCGCGTCGGTAGAGGACGCCATCGAAAAGCTTCAGTACGATCTTTATTATGTGAAGAACCACAGCCTGTTTCTTGATGTAATTATCCTGATAGATACCGTTGAAGTTGTCGTGCTGGGGAAGGGTGGAAGATGATGTGGGACGCCTTCAAGTCCTGCGCGGGCGTGGCGGCATTGCGGAATGGAATGCGCGAAAGGCGGCGACGCGAATGGTGCGACCGCTCAGGGGACGGCACCTTCCCGAGGAAGGTGCGACGCCAGAGCGGGATATTGGCGCCAGAAGCGCGACCGCGATATTCCCGGCACTGCCGGATCGCCGCTCCGCGCTATCCCTCGCACAACACTTTAGGGCGCCTCCCTTTCGCCGCGAGATCGACAAAGCGGGTGGCTCGCAAAGCCGCCATCCCTTCGCTCCACTGGCACATGAGCGGCAAAATCGGGCATTCATGTCGTTGCCCGTCTTGGCATGTGGGGCAAACCAAGACCTTCTCCGCCCGTCTTGTGATCACCCCGATTTTTGCAACACGCTCCACGGGCGAACTGCTTGAAGGCTCCCTTAAGCGCAGCGATATAACATGTTGATGAATATAGCGACGGCCAGCTACACGCTAGCGGCAGTCGCGCATTTTTTCCTGGCTTTACTTTTGGTAACAAGCTGGCGAGGTCGTCTGCACGGGATCGTGTTACCGATAGCCTGCCTCCTTTCTGCATTCTGGGCGTCATTGCTCGCTTATCAAGCTAACCAGAATCTCCCCCTCTCGCTCCTGACAGATACACTCGAAATTGCCAGAAATGGGGGCTGGACTGCCTTTCTCATTATGTCGCTGGGGCTGTATCGGAAAGATGACTCATCCATCGTGAAGATCAGTCCGGCCCTGGTTGCAATAATGATGATGTATATCGGGTGCTTCATCGTTGCGCTCTACTCTCAGGCTGACTTTGACTTTTCATCGCATAAAACGATTGACTTCATCGATAATATCGCTGGAAGCCTGGCAATGGCAATACTCGGCATGATTCTGGTAGAGCAGCTTTACAGAAATACGCCGGTCAAGCAGCGTTGGGGAATAAAATTCGCATGCCTCGGCATCGGGGGCATCTTTGCCTATGATTTTTACTTATACAGCGATGCGCTGCTGCTTAGGCACGTGAATCCTGAAATATGGGCGGCACGCGGGATAGTTAATGCGCTGGTTGTTCCGCTCGTCGCCGTTTCGGCTGCGCGAAATCCCCAATGGTCAGTCGGCATCGCGGTATCTCGTCATATTCTTTTTTATTCAGCAGCATTGTTCGGCACCGCAGCCTATCTACTGGCAATGGCTGCCGCCGGCTACTACCTCCGTTTTTTTGGGGGAAGCTGGGGCATCGTCATGCAGGTGAGTTTTTTATTTGGCGCTGTGGTTCTGCTATTGGCCGTATTGTTTTCGGGTACTTTGCGTTCCTGGCTCAGGGTCTTCATCAGCAAGCACTTTTTCAGCTACAACTACGACTACCGGGAAGAATGGCTGCGTTTTACGCGCACGCTCTCGGACGGTGGGCACGTACTGGGTGAGCGCGTGATCCAGGCATTGGCGCAATTGGTTGAAAGCCCTGCCGGGAGCCTGTGGATCTGCAGGGAATCCGGTAATTGCGAGCCTGTAACGCATTGGAATATGCCGGCGACTGGCGGGCTTGAGCCTCTGACCAGCCCTTTCTGTCAATTTCTGGGAAACAAAGAGTGGGTGGTCGATTTACAGGAATACGCCATAAATCCTGAAAAATATTCAGCAGTCGCTCTGCCTCAATGGTTGCAAACCATAGGCAGGGCATGGCTCGTGGTGCCGCTGATTCAACATCGGAAACTATTTGGTTTTGTAGTGCTGGCGCAGCCAAGAAGTAGGGTCAATCTGAACTGGGAGGTGAGTGATCTGCTCAAGGTTGCGGGCAATCAAGCTGCAAGTTACCTGGCGCAGCAAGAGGCGGCCAATGCGCTTATGGTGGCGCGTCAGTTTGAATCCTTTAATCGTATGTCGACGTTCGTAGTGCACGACTTGAAAAATCTCGTTTCACAGTTATCGCTTTTGCTTTCCAATGCTGAGAAGCATAAAAATAACCCGCAATTCCAAGTAGACATGATCGAAACGGTATATCTCTCCGTTCAAAAAATGAAGCGGCTACTGGAAAAACTAAGCAGTGTCGATTCGCCCGAGAATTCGGTTCCTCTTTTTATCGCGCCGTTGTTACAAGAAGCGGTAAAAAGTAAATCCGTTGCCGAACCTGCGCCGATTCTTGAAATACAGGATACGAGCCTTGCAGTGTGCGCAAACTCGTCCCGTCTTGAGAGAGTCATGGGACATCTCATCCAGAACGCAATCGAGGCGACCTCAAAGAACGGGCAGGTTCGGGTTCGGCTGAGAAGAGAGCAGAATTGCGCGATAGTTGAAATAAAGGATACCGGCCATGGTATGAGCGAAGAATTCATTCGCGAAAAACTTTTTAAACCTTTCGAATCCACCAAATCCGCGGGTATGGGCATCGGCGTGTTTGAAAGCAAGGAATACGTGTCTGAACTAGGTGGGGAATTGGAGGTTACCAGCAGTGAATCGAATGGCACGGTTTTCCGCATCATCCTGCCTCTTCATCAAAGTGCTTCCATCGTTAAAGTAGTGGCTGGATAGTGTGGGATTCGTTTTTGGAGATGCAGTAGGCGATCGAAAATGCAGCTTTCCCTTGCAGTACCAAGACAAGCAAACGGTCGAAAGCTTCAATGGATATACGCTCGCCAGGTTAGAAAGACCGATACATCGCATAAATGAAAAATGTTTCGTAAACGTTCCACTAGAAGTAGCGGTACAAAGTCAGGTTGATTCAATTCAAGCTAAGGTAAGAGGGCATCAGGTGAGTCAGGATAAAAAGAGTTTATTGGTAATCGAGGATGATCCAGGCCTGCAGAAGCAATTGCGCTGGAGTTTCGACGCTTATGAAGTATTCGTGGCGGGTGATCGCGAAAGCGCGCTTGCCTTGGTCCGACGGCATGAGCCTGCTGTCGTTACTATGGATCTGGGACTTCCGCCCGATCCGGATGGCGCCTCGGAAGGGCTCGCCACGCTAGCACAGATACTTGAACTTGCGCCGGACATCAAGGTGATCGTTCTGACCGGTAACCAGGATCATGGGAATGCACTAAAGGCTATCGCGGCTGGGGCTTACGATTTTCATCAAAAGCCTTTTGATCCCGAGATGCTGGGGTTGGTGGTAGAAAGAGCATACTACCTGCATGCGTTGCAGCAGGAGAACCGCAGGTTATCGCAATCTCAGGCGTCTCCCATCATAGCGGGAATTATTACCCGCGATCCCGCGCTGATCAAGGTATGCCGTAATGTGGAGAAAGTGGCCCCGTCCGATGCCACGGTTATACTGCTGGGTGATAGCGGTACAGGTAAGGAAATTCTGGCAAGAGCGCTGCATCAGGCAAGCGCCAGAAGAGAAAAACGGTTCATGGCAATCAATTGCGCCGCGATTCCGGAAACGCTTCTGGAAAGCGAATTATTTGGCTACGAAAAAGGCGCATATACTGGAGCGGTCAAGCAGACGCCCGGAAAAATCGAGCTGGCTAATGAAGGTACTTTTTTTCTTGATGAGGTCGGTGATTTGCCCATGCCGTTACAGGCAAAACTTCTCCGTTTCTTGCAGGAAAGAGTGATCGAAAGAGTTGGAGGACGTAAAGAGATCCCGGTCGACGTTCGTGTTGTATGCGCGACGCATCAGAATTTAAAGAAGCTGATCGAGGAAGGCCGTTTCCGGGAAGACTTATATTATCGCTTGAGCGAGATTGTTATCACAATTCCTCCGCTGCGAGATCGGATGGGGGATCCGGCATTGCTTGCGCATCACTTCAAGAATAAGTTCTGTGCACAGGAGAAGCGACTTTCGCTGAATTTCAGCCAGGAGGCGCTCGCTGCGATCGAAAACTACCCTTGGCCTGGCAACGTACGAGAAATGGAGAACTGTATTAAACGCGTTGTCATCATGGCCGACGGCCCCATAATCAGCGTTGACGATCTCGGGCTGCAGGTTTCAACCAGCTTGGCGGAACCGATCAACCTTCGCCACGTGCGTGACAGGGCGGAGCGCGATGCCTTGATGAAAGCACTGGCAAGAGTGGATGGGAACGTTGTCAAGGCGGCGGAACTACTGGGCGTCAGCCGTCCCACCATTTATGATTTAATGAACCGCCACCGGCTAAAATAGCCACACCTTATAACATTCGTCGCCCCTTCCTTTTTACGTACAGGTATTTTCGATGGCAGATCTCCTCCACGAACTCATCTTCAAGTCTGCTGATCATGCTTCCGATAAAGAAGCGCTCGTGCATCAGAGAAATCGAACAAGCTATGGCGCATTGGCCGAGGATATTGGCTCAGCTCGGGCAGCCATGCTCGCTTTAGGGCTTGGGCGAGGCGAACGCGTCGCTATTTATCTCGAAAAACGCCTGGAAACTGTTATCGCATTGTATGGTGCCGCAGCCGCGGGCGGCGTATTCGTACCCGTCAATCCGCTCCTGAAGCCGGAGCAGGTGGCTTACATTCTTCGCGACTGCAATGTCAGGGTCCTCGTCACCTCAGCCGACCGGTTGAAGCTGCTTGCCACCGTTTTGCCGCAATGCCATGATCTGCATGCCATCATGCTAGTGGGTTCGGCCGAGCCTGCGCCCGTCGTTTCCGGCATTAGTGTCATCTCATGGAACGACGCGTTGACGGCACGGGGCCATGCTAAAGCGCATCATAGTATTGATGGCGATATGGCTGCGATTCTCTACACTTCCGGAAGCACCGGCAAGCCAAAAGGCGTAGTCCTTTCCCACCGAAACCTGGTGGCGGGAGCAACGAGCGTAGTTCAGTACCTCAAGAATACGCCGGATGATCGAATTCTGTCGGTGCTGCCGTTGAGTTTCGATTATGGGCTCAACCAGCTTACCACGGCATTTCAGGTCGGAGCTACCGCTGTCCTGATGAATTATTTGCTGCCGCGGGATATCATTCACACGGTTGAGGACGAAAAAATCACAGGTCTTGCCGCAGTGCCTCCGTTGTGGATTCAACTGGCCCAATTGAACTGGCCAGCGGATAATTCATTGCGTTACATCACCAATTCCGGGGGGGCAATGCCGCGAGCGACGCTCGATTTGCTGCGCAACATTCTCCCTCATACAGAAGTATTTCTCATGTATGGCCTCACCGAGGCGTTCCGTTCGACCTTTCTTCCACCCGAGGAAGTGGTCGCACGCCCCGACTCCATAGGTAAAGCCATCCCGAATGCGGAAGTGCTGGTGGTACGGGAGGATGGATCACTCTGTGCGGCCGGGGAGCCGGGAGAGTTGGTGCATCGTGGCGCGCTTGTTTCCATGGGATACTGGAACGACCAGGAAAAAACCGCCGAGCGGTTCAAACCCGTTCCGTCTCGCCAGTCGGGGTTGACTATTCCGGAATTGGCGGTGTGGTCGGGTGATACCGTGCGCATGGATGAGGAAGGTTTTCTGTATTTCATTGGCCGCCGCGATGAAATGATCAAGACGTCCGGCTATCGCGTCAGCCCCACCGAGATCGAAGAGGTGATCTATGGGACGGAGCTTGTGGGAGAGGCCGCTGCCGTTGGCGCTCCTCACCCCGTATTGGGGCAGGCCATTATTCTGATCGTTACGCCGCGAGCAGGCTCGAGAATTGACCAGGACGCGTTGCTTGCGGCGTGTAAGCTTCATCTTCCCGCTTTCATGCTGCCGAGCTCGATCGAGTGCAAGGAAGGCAATTTACCGCGGAACCCCAACGGGAAAATTGACCGGAAATTCCTTGCCCAGGAATTGCAGAATACTTTCATGGAGACCGGCGCGTGAATAATGTCCGGCCAAAACATGCCTCAATGGTTCAATTCTCGAGCCGCGACGACTGCCTTCAGATTGGAGGCATGTCCCTCAAGCGGTTGGTGCAGCGGGTAGGCAGAACCCCATTCTATGCTTATGACCGGCAGCGCATTACGGATAGGATTGCCCTTCTGCGTCAACATCTTCCTGCCGAGGTTCACCTCCACTACGCAATGAAGGCTAACCCCATGCCTGCGGTTGTGCAGCATATGGCTGGTCTGGTGGATGGGTTGGACGTGGCATCTGCCGGCGAAATGAAAATCGCTCTGGATACACCCATGCCTTCATGTCAGGTCAGTTTTGCCGGGCCAGGGAAGGCCGACCAGGAACTTTCCTGCGCGATCGCTGCAGGCATTATCGTTAATATGGAATCCGAGCAGGAAATGGAGCGTATCGCCAATCTGGGCAATCACCTTGGTATTCGTCCGAAAGTAGCGGTCCGTGTCAACCCGGATTTTGAACTCAAATCCTCCAGCATGAAAATGGGCGGAGGAGCGAAGCCGTTTGGCGTCGATGCAGAACGAGTTCCAGCAATGCTGGCCCGAATGGCTAAGCTTGAACTCGATTTCGAAGGATTCCATATTTTTAGCGGCTCGCAAAATCTTAAAGTGGCGGCTATCCAGGAATCCCACGAAAAGACCTTGCAACTGGGAATCGCCCTTGCCAGGCACGCACCCGGTCCGGTTCGTTTGCTGAATATAGGCGGCGGCTTCGGGGTGCCTTATTTTCCTGGAGACGAGCCATTGAATGTAGCAGAGGTCGGTGAAAATTTACGACACCTGATGCCTGAGGCGAGACGGCAACTTCCCGATGCGCAAGTGGTGATCGAACTTGGGCGTTATCTGATAGCGGAGGCAGGCATTTATGTATGCCGTGTACTGGAGCGAAAAGAATCAAGAGGGCAAATATTCCTGGTAACCGATGGTGGATTGCACCACCATCTCGCAGCTTCCGGAAATTTTGGCCAAGTCATCCGCAAGAATTATCCCGTAATCGTCGGCAACAAGGTAAATAGTGCCGAAAGGGAAATTGTCTCGGTGGTGGGACCGCTCTGTACGCCACTGGATCTGCTCGCGGATCGCATGGAAATGAGCAAAGCGGAAGCCGGGGATTTAATTGTCATTTTGCAATCGGGTGCTTACGGCTTGACCGCAAGCCCGACGGCATTTCTCGGCCATCCGCCACCCGCCGAAGTGCTGGTTTAAAAACCAACGTAGCATCGATGTTTTATTTGAGATGAGTCGCTTGATCGTCCGCAAATTCGCCAGCAAGCAATCATTAACGAAAATTAACGAAACGATGGAAAGATGATGTACAAGAAAACCGGAGATCTATCATGAGCGGGTTGTGCGGCTGGACAGGCCAGGACGGATCCGTTACCGAGAATCTCCAGCTTGCCAGGCGAATGGCTGGACCCCTTGCCCGTTTCGATGGCAGTGTTGTCGAGGCAGTTGCTGGACGAAGCAGCGGTCTTGCCATTGCTGCAAGCGGTGATAACAAGCACATTTACCAAAAGAATGGGCTTTTCCTGGCATTATGGGGGCGGGCCAATTTTCTTGAACCGCGCCTAATCCAGCTTGCGCGAACCGAAGGCGTGGCAAAAACGCTGGCGGAGGATTGGCGGGAAAGAGGAGAAAAGGCACTCAAAAATTTGACGGGCGCATTTTCTCTTTGCATCCTGGATGAAAATACCAACGACGCGATTTTGGCAATCGATCGTATGGGCATATGTCCGCTCGTCTACCGCAACGATGGAAGACGGCTGGTTTTTGGTTCATCGGCAGACGCCGTAAACCTGCACTCAGCGGCTAAACCGGAGATCGCTCCACAAGGCCTGTATAACTATCTCTATTTCCATATGGTACCCGGCCCGGATACGATTTATCAGGGGCAGAAACGTCTTCTGCCCGGCGAATACCTGATTTATCGAAAGGGAAAAGTTGAGACACGCAAGTATTGGGAAATGCGATTTCAGGAGAACGAGAAACGCCCGTTCCAGGAGCTCAAGCAGGATTTTATGCACGTACTGCGATCAAGCGTTCGCGAAGCGGTCGGGGATCAGCAGGTCGGCGCGTTCCTGAGCGGAGGAACCGACAGTTCGACCATCGCGGGATTATTAGGTGAGGTTTCGGGCCAACCGGCACACACCTATTCCATTGGCTTCGATGCCTCCGGATATGATGAAATGGAATATGCGCGCATCGCCGCGAAACATTTTTCCACGCAGCATCATGAGTACTATGTCACTCCGGATGACATAGTAAGCGCCATTCCCCAGGTCGCGGCGATTTTCGATCAGCCTTTTGGCAACGCGTCTGCCATCCCTGCCTACTATTGCGCGCGCATGGCGAAAGCTGACGGCCTCAGCAGGATATTGGGAGGAGACGGAGGGGACGAACTCTTCGGCGGCAACGTTCGCTATGCCAAGCAACATCTCTTTTCCCTCTATGGGCAAACGCCCTCCGTGGTGCGCAAAGGAATTATCGAGCCGCTGGTTTTTGGCATTCCCGGCGGAGCGGCGTTGCCGCTGATAAAGAAGGCGCGAAGCTATATCGAACAGGCCTCGATTCCGATGCCCGCCCGCACAGAGACTTACAACCTGCTGGAACGCTACGGCTCCAGGGAAGTTTTTACGGCGGAATTTCTAAGCACGGTTAATCCTGGTAACCCAGCTAACCTTCTCGATGAAATCTATCATGAGAACAACGCCGCGAGTCTGATAAATCGTATGCTGGCTTTCGATCGAAAGTTCACGCTTGCCGATAACGACCTGCCCAAAGTCGCCATGGCTTGCGAATTAGCCGGAATGGAAGTTGCGTTTCCCCTGATCAGCGATGAAATTGTGGCTTTCTCCTTGCAACTCGAGCCCCATCTGAAGCTCAAGGGTACAAAATTACGATATTTCTTCAAGGAAGCACTACGCGGTTTCTTGCCTGACGATATCATCACCAAGCAAAAACACGGGTTCGGTTTACCTTTCGGTGTGTGGCTCCAGCAGCACAAGCCACTGCAGGCTCTGGCTTCGGACAGTCTGAGCGATCTCAAGTCCCGGCGCATCGTTCGCCCCGATTTTATCGATAAGCTGCTGGGGCAGCATCTGAATGAGCATGCGGGATATCATGGCACCATGGTTTGGGTACTGATGATGCTCGAGCAATGGTACAGGCAGCGGTAAGGTGCAGACGCAATATCTTTAGCATATACCGCAGGTAAAGCGGGTTTCTTGTTGAACGTGCCGCTCGATTACGGGAAGCCAACGGAGCTGACGCCTTTGTATCGGCGGACAACTCAACGTAGACATATTTCAGCGAAACATATTGACATCATAAAATCAAAGTCGCACGATTTTATAAAAATTTCATGCTTCATCGTTGAATGCTGGCTATGATGTAACAAACCCGGCCTTCAAGCAGATAGATCAGTTAGCCGCACATGAGTGAGGCTGTGCATAGAGCCCGCTGCATCATCGAGGTGTCGATAAAAGAAGCTTGCGAGCAACTCATGCTGATATCGATCATGCAATTTGTATTAGTTTCCCCGGCAAGCCGCCGACCATGACAGAAGCCGCGCTGGTGCTGGTGTGCAAGCGCCCGGCATCGGGAGTCGGCAAGCAACGGTTGGCTGCAAGCGTAGGTGGAGAGGCGGCAAATCGCATCGCCGAGGCGTTGCTCGCCTGCGCGCTGGAAGACGCGCGTGCTTGGCCCGGTCCGGTGGTAATCGCTCCTGCGGATCCGGTGGATCATGCTTGGGCATCCGCACTATTGCCGCAGGCGCGGGTACGACTAAAAACACGTATAGAGCCGCAAAAAAAGGGCAATCTCGGACAAAGGCTTAATGCACTGGATCATAAGCTGCGCGGCTATGGGCTGGAACAGTTGGTGTATATCGGCAGTGATGCGCCCCTGCTTGCGCCGCCCGATTATGCGGCGGTTTACGAGGCTTTGATGAGTCATGATACCGTGTTGAAGCCGGCAGCGGATGGCGGTGTGGTACTGATGGCGAGCCGGAAGCGATGGCCGGCGTTGAGCAGCTTGCCGTGGAGCACAGCGCGCCTTGGTGCTGCGCTGGCCAATTGTTGCCGATCTGCGAGACAATCGGTCGTTAACTTGGCACAAAGTTTCGATGTGGATGAAGAAGACGATGTCATTCGTCTGATCGAAGCGTTGAATACGGATCAGCGGCCGGCACGGCGAGCGCTGCATGGGCTGGCTTGCGATCTGGCCCACTGGAGGGAGCGGAGTCATGTCCAGTTTTAGTGCGATTATTCCCTGCTATCATGACGAGAGCAAGCTGGTCGATCTGCTCCGCCAGTTGCGAAATTTGCCGGATAACTCATTTCAAGGGGCGCTGGAGGTCATCGTGGTAGATGGGGCCGACAGCCCGTCATGCCGCAACATCTGCCATCAATACGACGCGCGCTGGATAGCCGGCGAACCCTGCAGGGGAGGGCAATTACTGTCGGGTGCTGCGCTGGCGCAAGGTGACACCTTATGGTTTCTGCATGCCGACATCCGTTTGCCGCACGATCCGTTGAAGGCGATGGGCCGCGCATTAGCGCAAGGTGCGGTAGGAGGCTATTTTCGCTTTCGTTTCGATGAGCCGCGTGCCTGGCCAGCACTACTGCTGGAGCCGGCTATCGCCTTTCGTTGCCGTTTCGGCATTCCATATGGTGACCAGGGTCTTTTCATGACCCGGCAGGCCTATGCGGAGGTGGGCGGCCACTCCCCTTGGCCCCTGTTCGAGGAAGTATCTCTGGTTCGAGGGTTACGCCGGATAGGACGATTTCTACCTTTACGCGAATCGGTTTTTATCGATCCGCGCCGCTGGCATCGCGACGGGTGGTGGCGGCGTACCTGGGCAAATCGCAATCTGGCGTTCGCTTTCGCGCGTGGCGTCGCGCCCGAAAGGCTGGCGGCGCGCTATCGTTCCAAAACGGTTTAATTCCGATCATGAGGTGAATGCCATGCATGACACTATTCAGCAATACTATGGAGAAATTCTGAGCTCTTCGCTCGATCTTCAGACCAACGCGTGCCGGACGGATGCAGGCTTGCCCGAATATGTGAAGCCCATATTGGCGCAGGTACATGATGAGGTGCTGGCTCGCTACTACGGCTGTGGCCTGGTGCTGCCAGAATCGCTCGATGGCTTGACCGTACTCGATCTTGGTTGCGGCGCCGGACGCGACGTTTACGTACTATCGAAGCTCGTGGGAGAGTATGGCCGGGTAATTGGGGTGGATATGACGGAAGAGCAACTTGCGGTTGCGTCCAGGCATGAGGAATATCACCGTAAGGCATTTGGGCATGCAGAGAGCAACGTGCGTTTTCTGCATGGCTATATCGAGCGCTTATCCGAACTCCAACTGGCAGATGCCAGCGTGGATGTCATCGTATCCAACTGCGTGCTCAATCTTGCCCCCGACAAGGCGGCGGTATTGAGCGAAGCGTTGCGGGTACTCAAGCCCGGAGGGGAGCTATATTTTTCAGATGTGTATGCTGATCGGAGAGTGCCCCCGGAACTTACCGCCGACCCGGTGTTATATGGTGAATGCCTGAGCGGAGCGCTGTACTGGAACGATTTTCTCGGCCTGGCCCGCGCACATGGCTTTACCGATCCGCGGTTGGTTGACGATCACGGAATTACTATTGGAAACGCGGAGCTGGCTGCGCGAACCGGAAACATCCGCTTTTACTCTGCTACTTATCGATTATTCAAGTTGGACAACCTGGAATCCGCCTGCGAGGACTATGGTCAGGCCGTGGTTTATCGCGGCACGATACCGCATCATCCTCATGTGTTTGAGCTCGACAAGCACCACCGCATCGAGACCGGCAAGTTCTTCCTTATCTGCGGCAACTCCTGGCGCATGCTGCATGATACCCGGTTGGCCACGCATTTTGACTTCTACGGTAACTTTGATCGGCACTACGGTATTTTCCCCGGTTGCGGCACAGGACTACCTTTCGACGATACAATTCGCGACGCCGCAGGCAATCAATCGGGCGGATGTTGCTAGTCCATGGGCATCGGGTACGAGGAGATCATCCCCATCAGTAGCGAGGGATCCAGCCGTTCCGAAAACTGGCGGCGCACGCCTGACGATCAGCCACGCGGCTTTATTCGGCCGCATGCGCTGGATGAATTGTGGTTCCATACCGGCACTGCGTGTAACCTTGCCTGTCCCTTTTGCCTCGAGGGCTCGAAACCGGGAGACGACCGCTTACAGCTGTTGCGCTTTGAAGAAGTTGTTCCGTTTGTGGATGAGGCGCTCGATCTCGGCGTCAAACAGTTTTCCTTCACCGGGGGCGAACCATTAATCAATAAGGATATCTTTCGTATTCTCGATTACGCGTTGCAGTACAAACCGTGCCTGGTGCTGACCAACGCAACCGAACCGTTGATCAAGCGCCTGAAGCAACTCGAACCGCTGCGCGACCGGCCGTCCTCGCTCAGTTTTCGCGTAAGCCTGGATTATCCCGACGCCGTCCGGCATGATGCCGGGCGTGGTGAAGGCATGTTCGCCCGTGCACTGGAAGGATTGCGAGCGCTCCATGAACTGGGATTCAATATTTCGGTGGCGAATCAGCTTTTGCCTGACCTTACCCCGGAAACTGTGTCGGCACGCTTCAGAGAAGTTTTTCGCACCGCGGGCTTACCTGAGGATCTGCTGCGTATCGAATTTCCCGAATTTCACTCGCCGGGTGCACAGGTGAAATCGCCGCATATTACGGAACGCTGCATGACAGACTTTCATACCGAAGAGGCTTGCCGCTCATTCATGTGTGCGTTCAGCAAGATGATTGCGAAAAGCGATGGGGGGTTACGAGTTTATGCCTGCACTCTCGTGGATGACGATCCGGACTATATCCTGGGGGAAACACTGACGAAAGCCATGCAAATGGCCGTGAGCATGAAGCATCACCGCTGTTACAGTTGCTTCAGGCATGGTACTTCATGCAGCGAAATGAAACGAGGTATTTGAATAATCCTAAAACCGGTAGTTGGACGTAGCGGCCTCACCCACAAGGTGAGCGGCAAATAAATATGAGATATTGTTATTAATCATAACACTGACCTATTAAATGAGCGGTCAACTACCGGATTTAGGATAATCATTTTCAGGAATAATCTTCGCGATTCAGGAAGCGAATGAAGAGGCGAGAAATGAAATGGCGTTTGTACCAAGCTCAACCTGTCAGTCAGTCTGCTTATCAAGGTAAGGCAGTCTGCGCTATAAACCCATAGGCGATAGCTTATAAACAGGTTTCATTGACGGTGCGGAACGCAAGCGCGCAGATAACTCCACCTGACAGTACTTGCAAATCAGATTTATAGGCGCCCAGGATGAAACATTGGTGGCTGCTCGTGTTGCTGGTATTGTTGATTATTTTGTTCCTGGCGTTTGATCTCGGGCGCTTCTTCAGCCTGGAAACGCTCAAGAGCGGGCGTGATGAGCTGCAACAGGCTTATCAGGCACGGCCACTGCAAATGATGGGTCTGTATGCCGGCATTTATATTGTCATAGCCGCACTCTCCCTGCCCGGCGCCGGTGTGATGACTTTAGCGGGCGGCGCCATTTTTGGGGTCTGGGTCGGCATTCCGCTGGCTGTCATTTCCGCCAGTATCGGTGCTACGGTCGCATTATGGATGGCGCGCTACGTCTTTCGGGAGTTCGTGCAGCAACGTTTCAGCGATCGCATGACGGCAATCGACGCAGGCATCAAGCGCGACGGTGCATTTTATCTTTTCACTTTGCGCCTGGTACCGGTATTTCCTTTTTTCATAATCAATTTGCTGATGGGGCTGACGGCAATACCAGCCGGCACCTTCTTCTGGATCAGCCTGCTGGGCATGCTGCCCGGGACGGCAATTTATGTCAACGCCGGCACGCAGTTAGCTTCGATTACCAGTCTTTCCGATATTTTCTCGCCGGCGCTGATAGGGTCTTTCGCGTTGCTCGCCATATTCCCTTGGCTGGCGCGGTGGGCAGTGGAGCGTGTGAGGATGAGAGGGGCTGGAAATATACACGCGCGCTGGACTAAACCAATCCGGTTCGATCGTAATCTGGTGGTCATCGGCGCAGGCTCGGGGGGCTTGGTGACGTCCTACCTTGCAGCGGCCACCCGCGCCAAGGTTACGCTGATTGAAGCGAACAAGATGGGCGGGGATTGCCTTAATTTTGGCTGCGTGCCCTCCAAGACGCTGATCCGTTCGGCTACTTTCCTGCGGGAGGCGCGACACGCAAAAGACCTGGGTTTCAGTGGCGCAACCGTCGAATACAGTTTTGGCGAGGTAATGGCGCGTGTACATCGCATCATAAAAACGATCGAGCCGCATGATTCGGTAGAACGCTATACAAAGCTGGGGGTGGAGGTAATCCATGGCAAGGCACGCATTACTTCGCCTTGGACGGTGGAGGTCAATGGGCAAATCATAAGTACGCGCGCGATTGTCATCGCTACAGGTTCCCGTCCCACTATTCCCCCGATTCCGGGGCTGGAGCAGGTGCGCTACTACACCTCCGACACCATCTGGTCGCTTACCGAGCGACCCGACCGGCTCGTCGTTCTAGGCGGCGGACCTATCGGCTGCGAGTTGGCGCAGGCATTTGCGCGCCTGGATTGCCATGTTACGCAAGTGGCGAGATCAGGGCTACTGGAAAGGGAGGATACGGACGCCGTTGCAGTAATCGAGTCTGCGCTTCGCGCCGATGGAGTGCGCCTGCTGACCCAAACCGATGCTATTCGTTGCGAAAGCGGAGCCGGTGAGCAGCGGCTGGTTGTGCGCCATGACGGAAAGGAGGAAGCCATTCCATTTGACGCGATGCTGTGCGCGGTGGGAAGAACGGGCAATACCGAAGGCTTCGGTCTCGAGGAACTGGGGATTTCGAATTCGCCAAAGGGGACGATTGAAACGGATGCGTGGTTACAGACGCTCTATCCCAACATCTATGCGTGCGGCGATGTGGCGGGACCATATCAGTTTACGCACGTCGCCGCACACCAGGCGTGGTATGCGTCCGTTAATGCATTATTTGGCGGTTTCAAACGTTTCAAGGTGGATTACTCGGTAATTCCATGGGCTACGTTTACCCATCCGGAGATTGCCCGTGTCGGCTTATCGGAGGCGGAAGCAAGCAAGCGCGGCATTAAATTCGAGGTGACCCGCTATTACCTGGAAGGCCTGGATCGCGCTATTACGGATGAAGCAGCGCACGGGTTTATCAAGGTGCTCAGTCCGCCGGACAGCGATCGTATCTTGGGTGCGACTATTGTGAGTGACCATGCCAGCGACTTACTGGCGGAATTTGTGCTGGCGATGAAACACAACCTCGGCCTTAAAAAGATACTTGGCACCATTCACACTTATCCGACCTGGTCGGAGGCCAACAAATATGCGGCAGGGGAGTGGAGGCGTGCACACATACCGTACCGCCTTCTGGACTGGGTGGAAAAGTACCATGCATGGCGGCGAGGCTAAGAATGAGGATATTTTCGACAAAGAAATATGCCATATTTATTGCGGCACTATTGTTGGTATATGGCTGGGCTCAACCTGGCAACGCTGCTTCGGAGAAACTGGTTTTAACCGGCGCCAGCACCATCGCCCCGCTGGCAGCAGAAATTGCCCGACGCTTCGAGTCGCAACATCCCGGTACGCGGATAGACGTGCAGACTGGCGGTTCTTCGCGCGGTATTAACGACACCCGCAACGGAACTGCCGGGATCGGCATGGTATCCCGCGCCTTGAAACCGGCCGAGCAGGATTTACAAGCACATACCATTGCCCTGGATGGTGTTGGGCTTATTCTGAATGCGAGCAACCCGATCTCCGGGCTAAGCCGACAGCAGGTTATCGATATATATACCGGCAAAATCATCAACTGGAAGACGCTAGGCGGGCGAGATGCACCCATCACCGCCATCAACAAGGCCGAAGGCCGATCGACACTTGAGCTGTTTCTGGGCTATTTAAAGCTGAAGAACAGCGATATCAGGCCACACGTGATCATCGGCGACAACGCGCAGGGAATCAAGACGGTGGCCGGCAACCCGAACGCCATCGGTTATGTATCGATCGGCGCGGCGGAATACGAAGCGCGGCATGGTACCCCGATCAAATTACTGCCCCTCGATGGCGTTGCGGCTACCGTAGCGAATGTACGTAACGGTACTTTTCCTCTATCGCGGCCGCTTAACCTCGTAACGCGGGCTGCACCGCAAGGGCTGGCGCGGGATTTCATAGCGTTTGCCCGTTCGGAGCAGGTACATGATCTGGTCGAGGCACAATATTTTGTCCCCGTCGGCTTCCGTTGATACGCTGACTCTCTGGCTGCTGCGCGGCGCTGCAGGCGCCGCGATGGGCGTGGTACTGCTGATCCTTTTATTCATCGCGATTGAGTCCTGGCCGGCGCTGCGGCATATATCGATTGAGCGTTTTCTCACCGATCCCTCCTGGAATCCAGGAGAAAACTTGTACAACCTGGCGCCCATGCTGTCAGGTGCCCTCTACGCCGCGGCCGGGGCACTATTACTGGCGACACCGCTGGGCATCGCCTCGGCACTGTTTATCGCCTACTATGCATCGCCGCATGCGGCAAGCATCTACCGGCGCCTGGTCGAGTTGCTGGCGGGGATTCCTTCCGTGATCTACGGTTTCTGGGGGCTGACTACCCTGGTGCCGCTGATCAACCAGTTGCATCCACCCGGCGCCAGCCTGCTGGCCGGGATTCTGGTGCTGACGCTGATGATTCTGCCCACGATCGCGCTCACTGCGTACGCCGCGCTATTGGCGGTGCCTGGCGAATATATGCTGGGCGCAACAGCACTGGGCCTTTCCCGCTGGGGGACGATCCGGGGTGTCGCACTACCGGCAGCAAAAACGGGTATCGCCGCAGGCGTCATTCTCGCAGCTGGCCGCGCTATCGGCGAAACCATGGCCTTATTGATGGTCACGGGCAACGTCGTGCAAACGCCTCCAGCCTGTTCGAGCCGATACGTACTCTGGCTGCCAATATTGCGCTGGAGATGCCCTATGCCATGAACGACCATCGGGCTGCATTGTTCGTATCGGGCTTAGCACTTATGCTCCTCGTAATGTTGCTCTGGAGCATTGCAGCCCGGCTGGCGAAAACTGGCGATGGCTGAAATGGTTTCGATGAAATCAATGCGTACCCCTCGCGATTGCTTCGCGCAATTAGCAATCTACTGCGCCGCGTTACTGGTCTGTGCTGCGTTTGCATGGATACTGAGCGATATTGCGCGCGGTGGCATGGCGCATCTTTCCCTGGATTTTGTCATAAGGTCGCCGCGGGAGGCTGGCCGTGCCGGGGGCGTCGGCTCCATCCTCGTTTCCACTGCTCTTGTGCTTGTGATTGCCCTGATGGCTGCCCTGCCGCTGGGATGGACAACTGCTGCGTTACTCGCCGAATACGTTTCTGTCGGCAGTCGCTTTGGCGGTGCGGTACGCTATAGCCTGCAGGTGCTCGCCGCAGTTCCCTCCATCGTCTTTGGCCTGTTCGGCAATGCCTTTTTCAGCATTTATCTAGGCATGGGATTTTCCATCCTTTCGGGTGGCCTGACCCTGGCTTGCATGCTATTGCCCATTCTCGTCAGTACCGCCGAGTCGGGCTTACGCGCAATACCTGATGCACATCGCTTGTCTGCTGCTGCGTTGGGCATGTCGCGCACTTCGACGTTGTTTCGTTTGTTATTGCCAATCGCCGCGCCGTCACTGGCTGCAGGGCTGCTGCTTGGAATTGGCCGCGCCATTGCCGAAACTGCGGCGCTACTGTTTACCAGCGGCTATGTCGATCGCACGCCGGGTTCGCTGCTCGATTCAGGACGGACTCTGGCAGTACATATTTTCGATCTATCCATGAATGTCCCCGGCGGCGATGCCGCAGCTTATGCGTCCGCGCTGGTGCTGATAGCAGCGCTACTACTCATCAATATGGTGGCCATGCGCCTGACTGCTGACTGGCAGCGTCGGAAGATAATGTCAGAGAACTCAAACGGATACTCCAATACCGATGCACCGCGAGCCTGAACCCACACCCACAGAACCCGCCAAAGCCGCTGATGACCCTCTGCGCAAGGCCGACAATGGCTATACGCTGGGGCCGGTACAGGCGGGCCCAGTGTGTTGCGACCCTCAGCCCTTGATCCAGGTCGAAAATTTTTCCCTTCGTTACGGCCTCAAGACCGCCTTGGCCAACGTTACACTGGATATTTACCGCGGCTGTATCACTGCACTGATCGGGCCTTCGGGATGCGGAAAAACAAGTTTTCTATCCTCCATCAATCGGCTTACCGACCTGATTCCCGGCTGTGGAATTACCGGCCGCATTTGCATCGATGGTGGTGACATCCATGACCCCGCCCGCGACGTACAGGCATTGCGGCGGCAGATCGGCATGGTATTCCAGAAGCCGACGCCATTTCCACTCTCGATCTACCGTAATATCGAACTGCCTCTGCACGAGCATGGTGTTAAGCGGCGTGTAGACACGGTAGCCATTATCGAACAGGTATTGCGGGATGTCGGGCTGTGGGACGAGGTGCATGACCGGCTGCATTCGTCTGCGCTCAGTCTTTCAGGTGGGCAGCAGCAACGTCTTTGCATTGCCCGCGCGCTGGCCCTGAATCCACGGATTTTGCTGATGGATGAACCCTGCAGCGCGCTTGATCCAATTGCTTCGGGTATAGTCGAAGACCTGATCAGCCGCTTGCGAGGCCGCTACACGATTGTCATCGTTACCCACAATCTGGCGCAGGCGCGACGGATCGCGAACTACGCGGCGTTTTTTTGGGTAAGAGGCCATGCCGGAAGCCTGGTTGAATTTGGCCATTGCCGGCAGATTTTCGAATCTCCCGCACACGAGCTAACCGCCGCTTACGTGAATGGCGCGAGAGGATAACAAGCTGGTATTGACAAGGCGATTTTCGTGTTTAATCCGCACAGTCGGCGCTTGACACCAAGGTCCTCATAAAGCATAATTCAGCCCTCACGCAGTAATCAAAATGCATACCAGCGTGGAAAGTGTGGGTATTACTAGTGGGATTGAAAAAGATTGTTTCCGGCATGATGGATAAAAAGCGGTTCGAAATAACCGCTCAAAATGACCGTTGAATATAAGCAGTTCTCGGATGCGTTGTGGTCCTCAATGAACGATATTTTCTCCCGGTTGTCCGCATTTCTGGTAGATTTCCAGTCTCGCAGGTCTGGAAAATTCACCTGAATATAAGCAACCATTTCAAATCGGCATTTAAAACTTTTCAAACCCCGCTAGAGTTATCGCTCGGCACCGCTGTAATTTAACCGGGCATTACCGATGAAATACATAGAAAGAAGGAGAGTATAAATGCAAGAAACCGCGTGGCAGGTTTCCCTTGTATTGATGTCGCTGATTACATTCGGAGTTATTTACGTTGCCATCAATTCCGGCAAACGGGAAGAAGACTACGGGCCGTTGGTAAAGAGTGCATATGGTTTTCGCACGAAGTTATTCTGGGCGGTGGCATTGGTATTTTTCCCGGCAATGATTTATAACTTGGTTGGTCTGCCTTTGCCATATGGCGAAAGTCGCGCCGACTCCAAAATTGGTCCGGCACAGGTCATCAATGTAATCGGGCATATGTGGTACTGGGAAATGGATCGCGACCAGGTCGAAGTGGGGCAACCCGTCGAAATCCGTATTACCAGCGCGGATGTTAATCATGGCTTTGGCATCTATGACACTGATTTACGTCTGGTGGCGCAGGCACAGGCCATGCCCCACTACACCAATGTAATCTATCACACCTTCAAAAAGGAAGGCACATACAGAGTGCTGTGCATGGAATATTGCGGTGTTGCACATCACAATATGATGACTGAAATCAAAGTTGGCAAATCTTAGAGAGGAATAAGCATGGCAAGCTATACCTATACCCCAGTTCCTGATACAGGGGCAAAGGCCGGCGTACTGGCCTATTTAGTCGTCTCAGCTGTTGTATTGCTGCTGATGATGGTTTTTGGTCTACTCATGAGGCTGGAGCAATCGCAATTCACCTCCATCGGGGGGCTCTGGTTTTATAAGATCATGACGTTGCATGGCGCCGGTATGGTGGGTATCGTTGCGCTGGCCGGCGCGGCTGTCATGTGGCATTTCCTGCGGCTGTACGTGGACCTCTCCAACGGCATATTCATGGCCAATCTGGCGCTATTCCTGATCGGCGTGGTGATGATCCTGGCCAGCGTCCTGCTGGGTGATTTCCATGCTGGCTGGACCTTTCTGTTTCCCTTGCCTGGAAACTCGATGGGCTTGTGGAGCACTGGTGCCGCTGCCCTGTTCATGGGTGGTCTGCTGATAATCGGCGTGGGTTTCGTGCTGTTGCATCTGGATATCGCGCGCGCGGTCATCACCCGTTACGGCGGCCTCGGCCGTGGGCTTGGCTGGCCACAACTTTTTGGTCATGATGATGGTAACGCGCCTCCACCGACCGTGGTCGCCAGCACAATGGTGACGATCGTTAACCTTATCGGTCTGGTCGTCGGCGCCAGTATCCTGGTGATGATGCTGGTGAATCTCTATGTGCCAAGTTTTGAAATTGATCCGCTGCTTGCCAAGGGTATGATCTATTTCTTTGGCCATGTGTTCATCAACGCGGTTATCTACATGGCAGTGATTGCCGTCTATGAAATTCTGCCGCGATACACGCAGCGTCCCTGGAAATCGAACAAGGTGTTTCTTGCTTCCTGGACCGCTTCCACAATCATGGTCATGTTCATCTTTCCGCATCACTTGCTGATGGACTATGCCTATCCAAAGTGGTTTCTGATCGTTGGCCATATAATTGGCTATCTCAACACCTTTCCCATTTTAATAGTGACCGGCTACGGTGCCATGATGATCGTGTACCGTTCGGGTATTCGTTGGGACATGTGTTCACGACTGCTGTTTGTGTCATTGTTTGGTTGGGCGGTGGGTGCTATGCCCGCATTTATCGACGGTACCATCACCGTCAATTATGTAATGCATAACACGCTATGGGTACCAGGGCATTTTCATACCTACCTGTTGCTTGGCATGGTCGCAATGGTATTCGGGTTCATGTACTATCTCGGGAAGCCGAATGAAAATGCCAAAGACAGCCCTATCGATGTCGCGGCCTTCTGGGCATTCGTTATTGGCACCATGGGTTTCACGATGTCGTTTCTCTACTCGGGAAAAATAAGTGTACCGCGCCGCTACGCGGAGCATCTCCCGGAATGGGTGCCCTACGATCGTCTTGCTTCGTATTTCGTAGTGTTGATACTTGCTGCCGTGCTGGTGTTCATATTCCGCTTCCTCTCACGGCTCGGGTTCGCTGGCCGAGATTACCAGCGCGCATCTCTGGCGCGAAGTCTGGCCACTACATGATGCAGGCCGTATAACCCCATGAACCCGGTGAAACGCAGCGTAGTGACAACAACGCTGGTGATTTCACTGGGTTCATGGTTTTTTTGGTGGGCTACGGATGGATTTACTGCGTTCACGGCTGAAACGGCGCGGAGAGTGGAAATTCTGCGCTCCCCCCGTCCGCTGCCGATGGTTACGCTTGAGGACCAGGATGGGAACAAAATCAGCCTGCGGGATTATGAAGGGCGACTACTTGCAGTAGACTTCATCTACACAAGTTGCACCACGCTGTGCCAAAGCATGGGCATGATCTTCAAGCAGATCCTCGATCTCATACCGAGGGAATCCCTAGGGCGCGATTTTGCGCTTATCAGTATCAGTTTCGACCCGGATCATGATGATACGGCCAGCTTGAAGAAATACGGCCAGGCCTATGGCGCAGACGGAAAAATTTGGCGCGTTGCGAGGGTACCTGACAAGGCGGAGCTCAAATCCCTGCTCGACGCGTTCGGCATCGTTGTGATTCCTGATGAATTCGGGGGATATGAGCATAATACCGCCCTTCATCTCGTCGGCCGCGACGGACGCCTGAGGCTGATTACCGATATTGATAAAGCAGCACCGTTTGCTGAACAAGTGGTGGCGTTGCTATGAGCAGTCCCACTTTACCTCGTGATGTCAAATACGGTATTGGCCTGGGGATATTGTATTTGCTCCTCGGAACACCGATGGCCCGCGATTGGCTGGAAGCAACCATGAGCCGTCACATGCTGGTGCAAATGCCGTTACTTGTGATATTGGGAATTATCGGGTGCCGACTGCTGCCTGTGCGCTGGCAGAACGATGTTCTGGCGCGAGTAGGCGGTTCGGTACCCTGCGTAATGGTTGCGTTATTTGCCTCAAGCTACTGGATGCTGCCTCGGGCACTCGATGCGGCGCTGACGGAACCTCTGGCCGAGGTTGGAAAATTTCTCAGCCTGCCGCTGCTCGTCGGATTTCCTCTAGTCCTCGCCTGGAGGCGTCTGACCCTGATTGGTCGGGGCTTTGTCTGGACAAATTTTATTAGTATGCTGGCAGTTCTTGGCTGGTTATATATCGTTGCGCCCGTTCGTGTTTGTAACAGCTACCTGGTGAATGACCAGGAGCATGCCGGCTGGTATATGGTCATAGGTTCGATTCTGCTTTTTGTATGGTGGCTCGCCACTTTATTTATTGGTAGCGGGGTTGGCCCGAGTAAGCCGGGTGGTAACGGTTCGGGTACGACGCTCGCGTAAGATTGAGAGATACAGAGTTAGAGGAATAGAAAAAAGCATGGACTATCATCCACCGTATAAACTCATGGAAGAGGTTGAAGCTGCCAGCAAAAAGAAAGCGGGTCTGCCTGCTGGCGGAATGCTGGTTAAAGGTTTCCTGTCTGGCGCGCTTCTCGCGTATGGAACCGCGCTTGCTTTCAAGTGTTCTGTGGGCTTTTCCGAAGGCGCCGCGGCGCTCGTCTCGGGTGCCGTTTTTCCGGTAGGCTTCGCGATGATCATATTACTCGGCATGGAACTTGCGACCGGCAACTTTGCTGTGCTGCCTGTTGGTGTTGTACGCGGCAAGGTAACGGTCAACCAGATGTTTCGCAATTGGGGCTGGGTATACCTGGGGAATTTTTTCGGCTGCGTGTTTGTCGGTTTTTTGATTGCCATCGCCCTGACCGAGGCTTTCATCGAACCTCACGGGGCGCTGGGCGATAAAATCATCGCGGTGGCGATCTCCAAAACGCTCGTCTATGAACATGCCGGGGCGAATGGCTGGTTGACCGCATTTACCAAAGGCATACTTTGCAATTGGATGGTCGCGCTAGGAACCATTCTAGGTATGGTTTCAACATCGGCATTCGGCAAAATAGCTTCCATCTGGTTGCCGGTATCAACATTTTTCGCCTTGGCGTTTGAACACTCGATAGTAAACATGTTCGTTATGCCGACCGCCATGCTTCTCGGCGCTGACATTACCGTCGGGCAGTGGCTGTTCTGGAACCAGATCCCCGTCACGTTGGGTAACATTGTCGGAGGCGCCGTTTTTACGGGCTTGTTGCTGCATTATTGCTACAAGCCGTCTCCTCCGGTTTCGGAGGAGAAGCCCGTACATAATGTAACCCGGACTGCACCGTAAAAAAACCGTAATACGATTCAAGCCGATGCAGTCATTCAATGGTTGTGGTCAAACGTTTAGCTGCGGATAAAACCTGCGGCTTTGCGACATAGCAATATCTGAGCAAGCGGGGATCACCATATACCCGCTTGCTCAGTATAAATGCCCCCACCTTCCCGCCCGGTTTACCCGTCACGCTCATCAATTCGGGTTTTGTATCGCTTGGTCCGATAGAGGCAATTGAGCCGCCACACCTGCCCGGCAGTTCCCCTGATATGGCGCCACCCCTGCCGGATCGACCCGTTCCAATTTTTACTGCACAGCTCAATTTTCTTGACACGAAGTAGTTGTACGTTTAGGCTACGCGGTGTTTTAGGGAGGCCTTGGGGATAGTCCTGGGGGTTTTACAGAAAAGACAGATATCGGACTAGGGAGAGGCCCTGATTGCTTGTCGATCATGGTTTCAAGTCTGGATATTGAACACAACAAATCAACACGGAGTAAAGGAGAGAACAAATGGTTGTCAAACCTTGGCTGAAGCTGGTCAC